>NZ_MULM01000161.1:0-77044 GCF_002029345.1 Pseudomonas sp. VI4.1 | reverse complement strand
GAAACTCAGGCGACAGGTGGGGCGCGAGGATTGGCCGAGGGCCAGGTGAGGCGGGCAGGGAGGTCGGCGCTGGCGATGACGGCCAAGGGCGGGCTGTGTTGCTCGGGGAGGATCGCCAGGGTCGCGCTGGAATTGAGCGCCGGGCCCATGCCTCCCGCGGAACACAGCGGGCAGCCGAAGGCTTGGGACAGGGTCGGCAGTTTGCCTTCGGGGGTGTTGGACGAGGCCGGCGCCTGGGTGGCCGGGTCGACCGTACAGAACTGGCCGCCGAGGCCGTTGAGCTGCGCCCCGACCATTTGCCCATGACCGATGCTGCAGGCGAACACATTGAACAGGACGCAGCAATAGAGCATCCAGGCAATGAGTGAGCGGTCGGTTCGCGCAAGTTTCATGGAGCGGCACTTTATCACCGCCGATCACGAATACCCTTACAAAATCGTTCAGGGAGGTTCATCCTGCTGCGACATTTCACGCTGGACGTCTGAACATGAGCCTGATTATTGCGCAATGGATGGCTGCCATCTTCCTGTTGATCAGCCTGATCCACCTGTACTGGGCGGCGGGTGGCAAGATCGGCAGTGAGGCTGCAGTGCCGCGCGTGCCCGGGGAGAGCGGCGCACCACCCAAACCGGCGTTCAAGCCTTCGGGCTTTGCCACGCTGCTGGTGGCGGTCGGGTTGCTGCTGATCGCGATGCTGTTGTGCCTGCGGGTCGGGCTGTATCTGCCCAGGGTGCATCACGGGGCGCTGCAATGGGTGATCAGCGCCATCGCGATGCTGATGTTCGCCCGGGCGATCGGCGATTCGAATCTGGTGGGGTTTTTCAAGCAGGTCAAGGATTCGCGGTTTGCCCGGTTGGATACCTGGGCTTATTCGCCGTTGTGTGTGGTGTTGGGGGCTGGATTGCTGGCAGTGGCCTGGATCTGAAAAGCTTCGCCGGCAAGCCGGCTCCTACAGGGGATCTGTGTCGCTTTTCGTTCGCCGACTGCTCACCTCCGCCGGCACATCATCCCCCGCCATCCGCTTGCGGAACAACGCCGCCCGCGCCAGCAGCAAGGTGGTCACCGGCACGGTGATCGCCAGCAGAACCGGGATCAGCCAGGCATGCAGTACCGGCCCGGACTTGAGCGCGGAAAAGTAAATGATCGAGGCCAATGCCGCGCACCACGCGCCGAGTGTCGAGGCCAGGGCCGGCGGGTGCATGCGCTGGAAGTAATCCTTCATCCGCAGCAGCCCGACGGCACCGATCAGCGCAAACAGGCTGCTGAGCACCAGCAGGATCGCCACCGGAATCTCGACCCACAGCGACAGTTGCATATTCATTCGATCACCTCGCCACGCAGCAGGAATTTGGCCAGGGCAAACGAACCGACGAAGCCGAACAGAGCGATCAGCAACGCCGCCTCGAAGTAGGTGTCACTGGCATAACGAATGCCCAGGGTCAGCATCATCAGCATGGCGACGATGTACAGGTAATCCAGGGCCAGGACCCGGTCCTGGGCCGAAGGCCCCTTGAACAGCCGGACCAGGGTCAGCACCATCGCCAGGGAAAAGATGAACAGGCTCAGCAGGATTGCGTTCGACAGCAACGGGCTCATTCGAAGATCTCCATCAAGGGGCGCTCGTAGGTCGCCTTGAAGTGCTGGATGAACAACGCTTCGTCATCCAGATCGAACACGTGCAGCAACAGGATGCTGCGATCCAGCGCCAGTTCCGACCAGACGGTGCCCGGGACCACGGTGCAGATCATCGACAGGGCCGCCAGGCCGTTGGCATCGCGCAGGTCCAGCGGCACCTTGATGAAGCGCGAGCGCGGTGGGCGACGCCCGGCATTCAGCACGCTCCAGGCCACGGCGAGGTTGGACGCCAGCACATCGCGCCCGACCAGCAGGAACAGGCGCAGGATGACGCCGGGACGACGAATGCGGATCGGCAGCGGACGCAGTTTGCGCATCATCAATGGCGCGCAGAACCCCAGCACCGCGCCCAGCAGCAGGTTGCCGGGACTCATCGACAGGTTCAGCACCAACCACAACACCCACAGGGCCAGGGACAACCACGGCGCGGGAAACAGACGCTTCATGGTTGCACCTCGGCCAGTGCGGTCTTGGCTTCCGGGCTTGGAATGGCGCGAGTGCCGAGCACTGCCATCACGTATTGCTGCGGGTTGTTCAGGGCGTCGGCGGCGGCCTGGGTATAGCGCAGCAGTGGCTCGGCCTTGAACGTGAGCGCGATGCTCAAGCCCAGCAGCGCGATGATCGGCACGCATTCGAAGCGACGCAACAAGGGCGATGGCCGTTCTTCAGGGGTCCAGAAACGCTGGATACCCAGGCGCGAAAAGGCAATCAGGGAGGCCAGCCCGGAAATAATCAGCAGCGCCAGCAAGCCCCACGCCGCGTTCGACACCGTTACATCGCCGGACTGACCCAGGCCCAGCGGGTTGAGCAGGGCATTGAGCAGGCCGAGTTTGCCGATGAACCCGGAGAGCGGCGGCATGCCGATGATCAGCAGCGAGCAGGCGATGAAACTCAAGCCGAGGAACGCCATGGTCCAGGGAATCACCTGCCGACCACGGCTTTCTGTTCGTCGTCGAGGTTGATGCCTTTGGGCGGCTGCAGGGATTCCAGCGGCCGCGGCAGCAGGTCGCCGTCATCGAACAGCGGTAGTTCATTGGCCGAACGCGAACGCTCGATCAACTCGGCCAGCAGGAACAGCGCGCTCAGGGCCAGGGTCGAGCTGACCAGATAGAACAGGGCCGCGCCGATCAGGTTGGGTTGGGCGAAACCGATGGCCGACAGCAGGATCCCCGCCGACACCAGGATGCTCAGGCTGGCCAGGCGTTCCAGGCGTTGGGCGGCGACGATCGCCACCGCCGCACAGACGATGGTCGCCATGCCGCCGTAGATCAGCCAGTCGCCGCCAAAGTACGCCGACGCACCGGCCTGGCCGGAGAACAGCAGGGTCCACAGGCGCAGCAGGGTGTAGACACCGACCTTGGTCATGATCGCGAACATCGCCGCCACCGGCGCGCTGGCGGCGGAGTAGGCCGGGACCAGCCAGAAGTTCAGCGGCCACATGCCAGCCTTGGCCAGGAACGCCACGGCGAGAATCGCCGCGCCCGCGTGCAGCAAGCCGCGATCGGCTTCGGGCACCAGGGGGATTTTCAGCGCCAGGTCGGCCATGTTCAGGGTGCCGGTGACGCCGTAGATCAGCGCCGCGCCAATCAGGAACAGCGACGAGGCCAGCAGGTTGATCGAGATGTAATGCAGCCCCGCCGACACCCGCGACCGGCCAGAACCATGCAGCATCAGGCCGTAAGAGGCGGCCAGCAGCACTTCGAAGAACACGAACAGGTTGAACAGGTCCGCCGTCAGGAACGCGCCATACAGGCCCATCATCTGGATCTGGAACAGCGCGTGGAAACTCGAACCGGCGCCGTCCCAGCGGGCCATCGCGAACAGCAGGGCGCAGACGCCGATGATCCCGGTCAGCACCAGCATCAGCGCCGACAGGCGATCGACCACCAGCACGATGCCGAACGGCGCTTGCCAGTTGCCCGGCAGGTACACGCCGATGGAGCCGGGCACACCGGTTTCCTGGGTCCATTGCAGCAACAGCACGGCGATGCCCAGGCCCACCAGGCTGGAGAACAGGTTGATCCTGGCCTTCAGCGGCCGGTGTTTCTCGCCCAGCATCAGCATCACCGCGGCGGTCAGCAGCGGCAGCAGAATCGGGGCGGCGATCAGGTGCGGCATCAGATTCATTCTTTAGGCTCCCGGCCATCCACATGGTCGGTACCGGTCAGGCCTCGGGACGCGAGCAACACCACCAGGAACAGTGCGGTCATGGCGAAGCTGATGACGATCGCGGTCAGCACCAGCGCTTGGGGCAGCGGATCGGTGTAGTGCAGCAAATCCTGCGGCACGCCGTCCTTGATGATCGGCTCCTTGCCGATGAACAGGCTGCCCATGCTGAAGATGAACAGGTTGACGCCGTAGGACAGCAGGCACAGGCCCATGACCACCTGGAACGTTCGCGGGCGCAGGATCAGCCAGACGCCGGACGCGGCCAGTACGCCGATGGCGATTGCGATGACTTCTTCCATCAGACGGCTCCTTGGGTGGCGACGGCTCTGGGCAGGGCAGCGGTCTTGTGACCCCGTACCGATTGGTGGGCGAGGGCGGTGAGGATCAACAGGGTCGAACCGACCACCACGGCGTACACGCCGATGTCGAAGAACAGCGCGCTCGCGATGTGAATGTCGCCGAACACCGGCAAAGCGAAATGCCAGGTGTGGGTGGTCAGGAACGGATACCCGACCGCCATCGCCCCGAGCCCGGTCACGGTGGCGAACAGCAGCCCGGTGCCCATCCAGCGCAAGGGACGCAGGCTCATTTGCGCCTCGACCCACTGGGTGCCGGCGACCATGTACTGCAGGATGAACGCCACCGACATCACCAGGCCCGCCACGAAGCCGCCGCCCGGTTGATTGTGGCCGCGCATGAACAGATAGACCGACACCACGAAGGCAACCGGCAGCAGCAGGCGCACCAGCACTGCCGGGACCATCATGAAGCCGAGCGCGGTGTCGCTGGCGTGACGCGGGTTGACCAGGTCGGTGACCACGTCGGGCGCCAGCAGGCGCTGCTGGGCCGGCAACTGCAGGCTTTCTTTCGGTGGGCGGAAGCGTCGCAACAGGGCGAACACCGTCAGCGCCACCGCCGCCAGCACGGTGATCTCGCCGAGGGTGTCGAAGCCACGGAAGTCCACCAGCATCACGTTGACCACGTTGCTGCCGCCGCCTTCGGGCAGGGCGCGACTGAGGTAGAAAGAAGAAATGTCGTTCGGGGTCTGGCGCGTCAGCATGGCGTAGGACAGCAGCGCCATGCCGCCCCCGACGGCGATCGACAGCAGCAAGTCGCGCAATCGGCGAATGCGTGCCTTGCGCAGGGTGCTCGGCAGCGGTGACACCTCTTCGATCCGCCGCGGCAACCAGCGCAGGCCCAGCAGGATCAGCACCGTGGTCACCACCTCGACCACCAGTTGCGTCAGCGCCAGATCCGGCGCCGAGAACCAGACGAACGTGATGCACGTCATCAAGCCGCAGACGCTGACCATGGTCAGGGCCGCGAGCCGGTGATACTTGGCCTGCCACGCCGCGCCGAGGGCGCAGGCAATCGCCAGCAGCCACAAGGTGACGAACACGATCGAACCGGCAATCTTCGGGCGGTCGCCCCAGCTCAGGCTGCTGTGGAGCATCGGGATCAACCCGGCCAGCACGGCGGCGAGCACCATCAGGAACAGTTGGGTTTGCAGGCGCTTGGTGCTGATCCGCCGCTCCAGACGCCGGGCCAGGCGCATCTTGATCACCAGGCTGCGCTCGAACAAACGCTTGCCGTTGAACCGGCCGATCAGCGGCGGGTACTTGAAGCGCCCGCGCTTGAGCTGATTGCGCAGCAGCAGGTAGAGCACGATACCGCCGGACATGGCGACCAGGCCGCATGATCATCGGCGCGTTCCAGCCGTGCCAGATCGCCAGGCTGTACTCCGGCAAGACGCCGCCCACCACGGGCTGTGCCGCGGCGGCCAGCAACGGGCCGACCACCTGCGCCGGGAAAATCCCCACGATCAGGCAGGCGAACACCAGCAACTCCACCGGCGCGCGCATCCAGCGTGGCGGTTCATGCGGGGTGTGCGGCAGGTCGGTGGCGGTCGGGCCGAAGAACACATCGACCGTGAAGCGCAGGGAATAGGCGACGCTGAACGTGCCGGCGATGGTCGCGACGATCGGCAGGGTCAACTCGATCCAGGCCGTGGCATTGATGAACACGGTTTCGGCGAAGAACATCTCTTTGGAGAGGAAGCCGTTGAGCAACGGTACCCCGGCCATCGAGGCACTGGCGACCATGGCCAGGGTGGCGGTGAACGGAATCAGCTTGACCAGGCCGCTGAGCTTGCGAATGTCGCGGGTGCCGCTTTCGTGGTCGATGATGCCCGCGGCCATGAACAGCGACGCCTTGAACGTGGCGTGGTTGAAAATGTGGAACACCGCGGCCACGGCGGCCAGTGGACTGTTCAGCCCCAGCAGCAGGGTGATCAGGCCCAGGTGGCTGATGGTCGAATAGGCCAGCAGGCCCTTGAGGTCGTTCTGGAACATTGCGCAGTACGCGCCGAGCAGCAGGGTGCAGGCGCCGGCGCCGCTGACGATGTAGAACCATTCTTCGCTGCCGGACAGTGATGGCCACAGCCGCGCGAGCAGGAACACCCCGGCCTTGACCATGGTCGCCGAGTGCAGATAGGCCGAGACCGGTGTCGGCGCCGCCATGGCATGGGGCAGCCAGAAGTGGAAGGGGAATTGCGCGCTTTTGCTCAAGGCGCCGATCAGGATCAGGGGCAGCAGGATAGGGTAGAGGGCATGTGCGCGAATCAGTTCGCCGGCGGCCAGGACCTTGTCGAGGTCATAGCTGCCAACCACATGGCCAAGCAGCATGACCCCCGCCAGCAGGCATAATCCGCCGGCACCGGTGACCATCAGCGCCATGTAGGCGCCGCGTCGTGCATCGGCGCGGTGGTGCCAGTAACCGATCAACAGGAACGAGAAGAGGCTGGTCAGCTCCCAGAAAAACACGATCTGGATCAGGTTGCCGGAGATCACCAGGCCGAGCATGGCGCCCATGAACGCCAGGAAAAACGCAAAGAAGCGTGGCACCGGATCGTCCGGCGACATGTAATAACGGGCGTACAGTGAAACCAGGGTGCCGATGCCCAGCACCAGCATCGAGAACAGCCAGGCGAAACCGTCCATGCGCAGCACGAAGTTCAGGCCCAGGCTGGGCAGCCAGGAGAACTCTTCGCGAATCACCCCGCCATCGGCGATTTGTGGAAACAACAGGGCGACCTGAACCGTGCCGATCAAGGCAACCAGGCCAGCCAGCAAGGATTCGGTATTACGCGCGTTGTGTGGCAGCAAGGCGGCCAGACAGCTGCCGACAAAGGGCAGAAGCAGTAGAACTATCAGGGACATAGGCTTCTAATCTGCGGAAGTTTGTGAAGCATCATACGTGCCAGCCCCCGGATTACCAAACGCCAAGCTGTCGCAGAATCCTACAAGGTAGGCGGATAAATCCTGTTTTTCATTGTTTCGAAGGGCTGTATTCGGCAGGTCTGGCCCCTTCGCGAGCAAGCCCGCTCCCACAGGGGATCTTCAGCGAACACAGCATGCGAGTACCACTGAGATCCACTTGGGAGCGGGCTTGCTCGCGAAGACTATCTACCAGACGCTACAAATCCAGAAGCTTAACCCTGGATCTCCTGCTCCAATTCTTTCTCAGGCGCAACAACCTTCCCCTTGGTCTTCAACTCACTGACAATCACCGCCGCCACAATCAACCCCGCGCCCAGCAACGCAATCGCCGGCAACCGTTCCCCGGCAATCCGTCCGACAATCCCGGCCCACACCGGCTCACCGGCATAGATCAAGGTCGCCCGGGTCGGCGAAACACTCTTCTGCGCCCAGTTCATCGCCACCTGGATCGCTGCACTGGCCGCGCCCAGGCCCAGCGCGCTGCACAGCAGCAGCCAGGAAAAGCCCGGAATCACTTCCCGGGTCGGCACCACCATCAGGAACGCCAGTACCGACGTCACCGCCAGTTGCACCACCGTCACCCGGCGTACATCGACCTGACCGGCATAGGTACTGATCAAAATGATCTCCGCCGCAATCGCCACGGCGCTGATCAGCGTGGCGATTTCACCGGGGCTGAAATTGAAAGCGGCCCCGGCAGGCCCGGACAGCAACATCAACCCGGTAAACGCCAGCATGATCCCGATGCTCGGCATCAACCCCGGACGCCGCCCCAACACCAGCCATTGCAGCAACGGCACGAAGGGCACGTACAACGCGGTAATGAAGGCCGACTGACTGCTGGGAATGCTCTGCAAGCCCACGGTCTGCAAGCCGTAACCGAGCATGATCGCCACGCCGATGAACGCCCCGGCCTTGAGTTCGAACAGGGTCAGCTGCCGCAGATGCCGCCAGGAGAACAACGACACAATGATCGCTGCCGCGGCAAAGCGCAGGCCGACAAAAAACATCGGCCCGCTGACGGTCATCGCATGCTGGACCAGCAAAAAGGTACCGCCCCAGACCATGGTGATCAGCACCAGCACGCACTCGGCCTTGCTGAACCGTGAGAAACGGGAAGAAACCTGGGAGGAGTTCACCGACGTCATGACCTTGCACACTACCTGAGGGCGACGCACAATGCGTCGAATGTTGCGCAGTATACTGCCCAACCCCACCATGTGAGCAATATAGTGCACAAAGATTCAACGCAGCGGGCTTCGGTCCTTCAACATGTCAGCCAGAACGTTCGGCGTCTGCGCCATGCCGCCGACATGAGCCAGGCCGCGCTGGCCGAAAAGTCCGGGGTCAGCCGACGGATGCTGGTGGCCATCGAGGCCGGCGAGAAAAACGTCAGCCTGACCACCCTCGACCGCGTGGCCGAAGCCCTGAACGTTGCTTTCAGCGACCTGATCCAGGCGCCGGACGCCCGCGACCCCAGTCGCATCAACGAGGTGGCCTGGGCCGGTACGATTCCCGGCAGCAAAGCCGTCTTACTGTCCAAGGCCACTGCCACTCGCGAGGTGGAGCAATGGGAATGGTGCCTGCAACCGGGGGAAATCTACCCCTCGCAACCCGATGCCGATGGCTGGAGCGAACAGATCTACGTGTTCGAAGGCTGTCTGACATTGATGCTCGGCGACACGCCACACGCGATTGGCGCCGGTGAGTTCTATATGTTTGCCAGCAACCAGCCCCATGCCTACCGCAACGACGGCGCGGTGGCCGCGCGGTTCATCAGGAATGTGGTGATCTGACCGTTTGCCGATCAACACCGGGTAGACGCTTAGCCAACACAACACACATCCCTTGTGGGAGCGGGCTTGCTCGCGAAGACGGTGTGTCATTCAGCATTTGTGTCGACTGATGCACCGCCTTCGCGAGCAAGCCAGCTCCCACAGGTAATCGGCGTCGTACGTCCTACTTTGGTACTGCTTGATAAATCTTCCATTGGTTTGGCGCCTATTATCGTCCAGGAGATTTCGAGATAGTCGTCCAGCTCGGCAGCAACGAAGTGATGTCGGCTCGAGGCGACTTGTACGATTCAATTCAAGCAAACACTGACCAGCGAGAACGGCATGAGCGAAACCCCAAACGGACCGGTGACCGACGCCCTGCGCACTGCAGACATCCTGATCGTCGGCGGCGGCCTCAGCGGCACGATGCTGGCGGCGCAGTTGCTGCGCCTGCCCGGCAAACGATCGGTGCTGGTGATCGAACCCCGCGCCGAACTGGGCCGGGGCGAGGCGTATAGCGCGGTCGAGTTGGGCCATACCCTCAACGGCAACGCGGCCCGCATGAGCGTCGACCCGGACAACGCCGACGACCTCACCCAGTGGCTGACCGGGTACATCGCGGCCGGCGGCTGGCCGCAGGCCGATGAGCAGCATGTGCCGGTCAGCGAATTGTTCCCGCCACGGGGACTTTTCGGTGAGTACGTGCAGCAGCGGCTGGCCGAGGCCCAGGCCGTTGGCGTGTTGCATGGGTCAACGTTCGAGCATGTGCAGGCTGAAGTGGTCGACCTGCAAACCCTGGATGATTCGGTGCGCCTGACCTTGAGTGACGGGCAACGCTTGCAGGGTGCTTATGCGGTGCTGGCGACCGGCATGTTTCCCGCCGCACGTACGCCGCAGACCGAATCCAGCGGGTTGAACGCCGCCGCGCTCGATCCGTGGGATGTCGCTGCCATGCGCCAGCTCGATCCGCAGTCGACGGTGTTGATCATCGGCTCGGGCCTGACCATGGTCGATGCCGTGGTGTCGCTGGAACAGGCCGGGCATCGCGGGCCGATCGAAGTGTTTTCGCGCCATGGGCTGCTGCCGCACGTACGTCGCAACCGCCGGCCTGGGTGGATTTTCTTGCCGAGGACCCGAGCATTCGCACACCGCGACAGCTGGTGCGCGAATTGCGCCGGCATTGCCGGGACGCCATCGCCCAGGGTATCGACTGGCAGGCGCCGCTGGACACGGTGCGGGCGCACATCGGGCGCTTGTGGAGTCTGGCGACGGACGTGCAGCGTCGGCAGTTTGTGCGGCATGTGCGGCGTGGTGGGAAAGCCATCATCACCGTTCACCGCCGTTGAGTGCCGAACTGGTGGCGCGGCTGCATGGGGAAGGGCGGTTGCGGATTCAGGCGGCGTCGTTCAAGGGGCTGGAGCCGTCTGCCAGCGGTGAAGTGAGCATTCGCATCCGTCGTCGTGGTGAAGCTGAAACGGTTGTCGTCAGTGGTGCGGCGTTGATCAATTCCAGCGGGATCGAGTATGACTGGCGGCGGGTGTCGCGGCCATTGCCCCAGCAGTTGCTGGCTCGCGGGCTGGTGCGGCCGGGGCCGTTGGCGTTGGGGATTGCGGCGGCGATTGATGGCGCGGTGCTGGACGTCGATGGACAGGTTGCCCGTCGACTGTTTGCCATGGGGCCGCCGTTGCGTGGGATGTGGTGGGAGAGTACTGCGGTGACGGATGTGGCGAGTCAGGCCAAGGCGCTTGCGGCTCGATTGGTTACTGGCGGGTAGCGGGCCCGGTTTTTGGGCTCGAACACCGATCACCCTTTTCGGGCGTGACACCGATCCCTTGTAGGAGCTGGCTTGCAGCGAAAGCGGTGGGTCAATCGATACATTCATTGACTGAATGGACGCCTTCGCTGGCAAGCCAGCTCCTGCAGGGGGGGCTGTTTCAGGCATTACAACGCCGTTGATCAATAACGCTGATACTTCGAACCAAACTCGGGACGGTTTTCCGCGACGTAGAGTCTGGCCTGTTGGCTGTCTTTACGGTCAATGCCAACGGTATTCACATTCAACAATGCCGGCTGGCTGGCTTTAGCCGCCGCAACGACTGTCGACGTGGCGTGCGGAGCCGCAATGGCGGATGTCGCGCCCAGTACCGACAGGGCAAAACCAAGACCGATGATGCTTTTCATGATGTGCTCCAGAAGAGTGGGGAGAAGATGTCGCCACTGTAGGGCTGGGGCACTGCGATGAAAAAACACCCTGACGCATAGTCTTTATCGAGGACATTGATCCGTCGTCAGCCAGGCTCACGACTCCGCTCCGAGCAATTCCACCGGGTAGGAGAACACATAGCCTTCGCTGCGCACGGTCTTGATGTAGGTCGATTCCCGGGAATCATCCTTCAGCCGCTGGCGCAAACGGCTGACCAGCAAATCGATGGAACGGTCGAACAGGTCGGCGTCGCGGCCCTGGGTCAGGTTCAGTAACTGATCGCGGCTGAGCACCCGTTGCGGGTGGTCGAGGAACACCCGCAGCAGGCGATATTCGGCACCGCTGAGAGCGACCATGGTGCCGTCTTCGTCCAGCAGGTGGCGGGCGGTGGTGTCCAGGCGCCAGCGGCCGAAGCGCAGCAGCCGGCCGCTTTCGGTAATCAGCAGGTTGGCGGCAGCATCCGCGTGCGGCGCAGTACGGCATTGATCCGCGCCAGCAGTTCGCGGGCGGCGAAGGGTTTGGTCAGGTAATCGTCGGCGCCCATCTCCAGGCCGAGGATCCGGTCGGTTTCATCATTGCGGGCGGTGAGCATGAGGATAGGCGTGGCCTTGTGCTTGCCCGAGCGCAACTCGCGGCACAGCAGCAGGCCGTCGTCGCCGGGCATCATGATGTCGAGCACGATCAGGTCCACGGTGTTGGCTTCGAGAAAGCTGCGCATCTGCCGGCCATCGGCGACCACGGTGGTGCGCAGGCCGTTTTTCTTCAGGTAATTGCCCACCAGTTCGCGGATCTCGCGATCGTCGTCGACGATCAGGATGTGGTTCACGTGTTCCATTGCTCAACCCTCTTGTCATTCGCACGTTGCGCATTCCAAGGAGGTACTTGTGGCGAGGAAAAAAAATCTCGCCACAAGTATTTACTTGAGCAATATCACGCAACCACTTGATAACACGGAACATACGCCGCGCCACCCGGCAATTTCATCCGGTGCTGGGCGACAAACGCCTTGAGCAGTTGATCGAGCGGTTGCATGACCGCCGCGTCGCCACGGATCTGGTACGGCCCGTGCTCTTCGATCAGGCGGATGCCCTTGTCCTTGACGTTGCCGGCGACGATGCCGGAGAACGCCCGGCGCAGGTTCGCGGCCAGTTCGTGGGCGGGCAGGTCGCGGCTCAGTTGCAGGTTGGCCATGTTTTCGTGGGTCGGATCGAACGGCCGCTGGAAGCCTTCGTCGATCTTCAGCAGCCAGTTGAAATGGAAGGCGTCGTTGCGTTCGCGGCGGAACTGTTTCACCGCCTTGAGGCCCTGGGTCATCTGGCGCGCCACTTCGGCCGGGTCGTCGATGATGATCTCGTAATGTTGCTTGGCGCCTTCACCCAGCGTGGCCCCGACGAACGCATCAAGCTGTTCCAGGTACGGCGCCGCGTGTTTCGGCCCGGTGAGGATGACCGGGAAGGGCAGGCCCGCGTTGTCCGGGTGCATCAGGATGCCCAGCAGGTACAGGAACACTTCGGCGGTGCCGGCGCCGCCGGGGAAGATGATGATGCCGTGGCCGACACGGACGAAGGCTTCCAGGCGTTTTTCGATGTCCGGCAGGATCACCAGTTCGTTGACGATCGGGTTCGGCGCTTCCGCGGCGATGATGCCGGGTTCGGTCAGGCCGAGGTAACGTCCGCCATGGATGCGTTGCTTGGCGTGGGCGATGGTCGCGCCTTTCATCGGGCCTTTCATCACGCCGGGGCCGCAACCGGTGCAGATGTCCAGGCTGCGCAGGCCCAGTTCGTGGCCGACTTCCTTGGTGTATTTGTATTCTTCGGTGTTGATCGAGTGGCCGCCCCAGCACACCACGATCTTCGGCTCGATGCCGGGGCGCAGGGTGCGGGCGTTGCGCAGCAGGTGGAAGACGTAGTCGCTGATGCCCTGGGAGGTGCTCAAGTCGATGCGCTGGGCGTCGAGTTCGTTTTCGGTGTAGACGATGTCGCGCAGGGCGCTGAACAGCATTTCCCGGGTGCTGGCGATCATTTCGCCGTCGACGAAGGCGTTGGCAGGCGCGTTCAGCAACTCGAGGCGAACGCCACGGTCCTGCTGGTGAATGCGGATTTCGAAGTCCTTGTAGGCTTCGAGGATGGTCTTGGCGTTATCAACATGGGCGCCGGTATTGAGGATGGCCAGGGCGCACTGGCGGAAGAGGGTGTAGGTGCTGCCGGATCCGGCTTCGCTCAGTTGCTGTACTTCACGTTGAGAGAGGGTTTCCAGGCTGCCTTTGGGGCTGACCGAGGCGTTGATTACATGTCGTTGGGTCATTCAATGATCCTTAAAAGGATGTCATTCGCCCTGACAGGGGCCAATGGCATCCGAATAGTATGTATCCATAAAAGAAGATGGCACGAACTGCGCTGGATCGCCATGTTCCCGTTTGACGATAAAAAGATGATAAGAAACCCCAGCATAGCTAAATCCCTCACAGAGGCGATAATGCCCCGCAGACTTTTTGCCCATGTCCGAAGGAAACCCGACGCAATGTTCGAAATCCAGCCGAAGAACGCCGCCACCTATCGGCAGCAGACGCGCCGCAGCACGGTGATCATCGCCCTGATTTTCCTGGCGCTGGCGATGCTGTTGTCCACCGCGGCGGTGGCGCTGTTCGGCGAGCCCGGCGGGGACAATTTGCGCTTCAATGTCGGGGGTGTGTTTGTGGCGGTGCTGCTGATGGTCGCGTTGATGCGCAGCACCTTCTGGACCCAGGAATGGATGGCGCCGGCGGTCTACGGCTGGCAGCTCAAGCGCAGCCTGATGAGCATCACCAACGTCATGCACCAGGTCACGGCAGCCGTGGAGCAGGGGGACCCGAGCGCGATGAAGCTCTTGCGCTTCTATCATCTGGGGCTGAGCCAGATGCATGAGCTGGACGGTAATTCCAGTGATCACGGCCAGTTGACGCGTGAGATGGATCAACACAAGGCGCGGATGGAAGCACTGGGCATCGACACCGACCAGACCCGGTTGAATCCGGCCTGGATCGAGACGGTGAAGCAGGCATCGAAGTAACCAGAGACTGGGCGAAATCCGTATCATAGTGAACGGAGCAATCGGCTAAACCGCGGCGACCGGGATGGGTCGCCGGTTCATCAGGATTCAGGGAGCGTCATGGGGCAGCTGTCCGTTAAAGATCGAATCGAACAATCGCGCCACGGCGTGGCGCTGGTCGCCGAGCAGTCAGTGACCCGCCTCAAGGTTCGCTCGGTGGTTTTTTTGCTGCTCGCGGTGTGCCTGTCCATGACCGCCATCGTGATCTGGGAAGCCTGGAATTCGCGCCAGTACCATCTGCATGACAAGGAAGTGGCGATGTCCAACCTTGCGCAGACCCTGGCCTCGCAAGCACAGGCGTCGATCAAGCAGGCCGATACCCTGTTGTTTACGCTGGTCGACCGCCTTGAAAACGACGGCATCGCCCAAGGCCAGGTGCCAAGGCTGGAGCGTCTGCTGCCGGCCCAGCGCAGTGAGCTGAGCCAGATTCATGGCTTGTTCGTGTATGACGAGGAAGGGCGCTGGATTGCCAATTCCAACGGCGCCGTCATGCCCGGCGCGAACAATGCCGACCGCGAGTATTTCATCTACCATCGCGATCATGCCGATCGTGGACCGCACATCGGCCCGTCCATCAAGAGTCGTTCCACCCGTGAATGGATCATGACGGTGTCGCGTCGGGTCAATCATCCCGATGGCAGCTTCGCCGGCGTGGCGCTGGCAACCCTCTACCTCAGTCATTTCTTGACGCTCTACGACAGTATCGACATGGGCAAGAACGGCGTGATCAACCTGATCGCCAACGACGCCAGCATTGTCGTTCGCCGGCCGTTCAAGGAGGCTGAAGTCGGCACCAGCGTCGCCAAGGGGCCGCTGTTCACGCAGTTGCTGCCCAAAGGCGATTCAGGCACCGCTACGGTCACCTCCTATGTGGATGGCACCGAGCGGGTGGTCGGATTTCGCAGGGTCGACGGTTATCCGCTGATCATCTTTGCTGCGCTGGATAAAGAGGACGTGTTGACCGGCTGGCGTCAGCAGGTGCTGCTGAGTGCGGGCATCGTTGCGTTATTCCTGGGGTTTCTGCTGGTGTTCGGTTTTCGCCTGATTCGCCTGATGAAGCAGCAGAATCAGGTCCAGAGCTTGTTGCTCGATGCCCAGGAAAAGCTGATCGAGGTCAACCGCAGCCTGGAATTGCTGGCGCTGGAGGATGCACTGACCGGATTGTCCAACCGGCGTCAGTTCGATCTGTTCATTCTTGCCGAAATGGGCCGGGCCAGGCGCAGCCAGACCCACCTCGCACTGCTGATCATCGATGTCGATCATTTCAAGCGCTTTAACGACCTTTACGGCCACGTGGCCGGCGATGAGTGTTTGCGCAGCATCAGCAGGATCATCAGTGAGCACATCAAGTGTCCCGGTGACCTGGCAGCGCGGTATGGCGGTGAAGAGTTCACGGTGGTGCTGCCGGGCACCGACTACGTGGGCGCGTTTCTGCTGGCGGAAAAAATCCGTCGCGCGGTGCAGCAGGCCGGCATCGCCCACAGCGAAGGGGTAGAGGGCACGGTCACCGTCAGCCTGGGGGTCTGCGCCTACAACCCGGCCTCTCAGGATCAGCCCAATGACCTGGTCAGCGCTGCGGACAAGGCGCTCTATGTCGCCAAGGCCAGTGGCCGGAACATGAGCGTGATTGCCAATTGAGTGTCATCACCCCCGACGCGACTTCCACACTCTGATCAGCCAACCATAGACCAGCACATTGATTACCAGCACCACACCGCCCAGCCCCAGCTGAATCGCCGGCGTCAGGCCGGCCGGGTAAATGACCGGCAACAGGTAATGTTCGATGAAGCCACCACCGTAACCGGTTTGCCCGGCCCCGCGGCGCATCAGGTTTTCCCAGTCGGTCAGCGGGCAGGGCCAGTGGAAGACCTCCACCGACACCCCCCACACGGCCGCGGGCAGGTGCCACCAGATCAGAGGGCGCCATTTGAGCACCAGCAGGCCGCCGAACAGCACGAACAGAATGAACAGCAGGTGAAACAGCACCAGCCCGTCGGCGGCGATTCGGTACAGCATGTCGACACCCAGGAGTGTTATGCCAATGGCGCCATGGTACTCGGGCGGGTGACGCAGGCGAACAATCGGCGCCGGTTGCGTGCAAGTGCGCAAGATTGTGCAAGCCATCAGGCGCGGGTGCTGGCACAGTCTGCAGTCTTTCCCTGGTTGCAGAGCGTTATGTCAACTCACTCATGCCGCGCAGCGCCTTTCTGCGCGGCGCCGTGGCGATCCTGCCGTTGTCCCTGGCGACCGCGCCCTGGGGGCTGCTGGCCGGCTCCATGGCCATCGAAGCCAATCTCACGCCCCTGCAAGGCCAGGGCTTGTCGAGCATCGTGTTTGCCGGTGCGGCGCAACTGGTGGCCATCGGTATGCTCAAGGGCGGTGCCGGGATCTTTTCGATTCTGCTGACCACTGTGCTCCTGACTTCCCAGCATCTGCTGTACGGGATGAGTCTGCGGTCGGTGATTTCGCCGCTGCCGGGTCGCTGGCGGGCGGGGCTGGGCTTTTTGCTCACTGACGAACTGTTCGCCCTGACCAGTGCGCATGACAAACAGCAGTTCAACCGTTGGTACGCCCTGGGCGTCGGCCTGACGTTCTACATCGCCTGGAACCTCTTCACCCTGGCCGGCATCGTGCTGGGCAGCAGCATTCCAGGCCTGGAGCATCTGGGGCTGGACTTCTCCATCGCGGCGACCTTTATCGCCCTGATCACGCCGGTGGTGCGCAATGTGCCGACCGTGGTGTGCGTGGCGGTTTCGCTGTTCTGCTCGGTGCTGTTCAGCCATTGGCAATGGGGTTCGGCGCTGGTGCTGGCGGGGTTGGCGGGCATGACGGCCGGCTTTGTCTGCAACAAACTTCATGGGGGGCGCACATGATGGTCTGGGCGGTGATTGTCGGCATGGGGATCCTGGTGTTCCTCAACCGCTACGTGTTTCTCGAACCCCGGTTGCCGCTGCGCCTGAGCAGCAATGCCCGGCAGTTCCTCGGTTTTGCGGTGCCGGGCATGTTGACTGCGATCTGCGGGCCGATCGTGTTCATGCCGGACAAACAGTTGAACCTGCAGTGGGACAATCCCTACCTGATCAGTTCGCTGGTGGCGGTGGGGCTGGTGCTTTACACGCGAAATACCCTGCTCAGCATGTTGTTGAGCATGGGCTTTTTCTTTTTGCTGCGCGGGTGGCTGTGAGCCGGGGACTCGAAACTGTTCTACGCTTAACGTTGATAACCGACCCCTTCAGGAAGAGAGGTGAGCATGGCAACTGACCAAAAGCGTCCGGAACCGGATGATGAAGACATGGATGAACCGACGGAAGAAGAGCTCGAGCGGCAAAAGCGTTCGTCGCCTACCTGGAAGCATCCTGACGACGGCAAAGAGCTTTCGGATCGCGACCAGGAATTCCCGCTGAAGCCCTGATCAATCTGCACATGCAACAACACCCCCGCTATTGAGCGGGATGCCGTGGTTGTAGGAGCAAGCTTGCTCGCGATGGACTCTGGAGCGCCGCGTTTAGCCAGGAACCACGCGTTATCGTTGTCGACCTTCGCTAGCAAGCTAGCTCCTACATTGAATGCCTCCACAGGCCTACACGTATTTCCAGTTGAACATCAGGATCTATCGCAGCGCCGGAACCAAACTCTGTGTACCTTGTTCCAACCTGCGCCCGCACAGACGTGTGGGCGCAACCGTCTGGCCCAAGGCAAATCATGAAACAGCTGGTCAAGGTTTTATCGGCGTTCGCCATCGCAGTCGGTCTGCTGGGGTGCATCGCTTCTCCCATCGAGATGACGCCGCAGACCGAGCAACGTCTGCGCGCGCAACCGCCAATCCGTTTCCTGCTGACCTTCGACGACGGTCCCAGCGCATCCAGTTGGTGGAATCCGACCGTGACCGTGCTCGACAGCCTGGCGCGCAATCCGCTGCAAGCGGACATCAAGGCGGTGTTCTTCGTGCAGACCCGCGCCTCACGGGCCGGCGGCAGCGAGTTGGGGCGCGAAATCATGCAGCGCGAACAGGCCGAAGGCCACATTCTGGGCTTGCACACCGCCACGCCCGGGCACAGCAATCATCGCTCGCTGGACGGGCCGGCACTGCAGCAGTCGCTCAGCAACGGCAGCGCCGATATTGCCGCGATCGCCGGAGCGCCGCCGACCCTGCTGCGTCCGCCATTCTGGAGCTACGACAAGCGCACCTTCACGGCTTATCGGCAACAGGGCCTGCATCTGCTGCTCACCGACCTGAGCGCCAATGACGGCAAGATCTGGGGTTTCAACGCCAGCCCCCGGCGACGGGCCAACATGCTGCGGCAACTGTCCGAAGTCCGTGAGCGCATCGCCCGGGGCGAGCTGCCGACCGTGGACGGCGTGATTCCGGTGGTGGTGACGTTCCACGATCTCAATCGCTACACCGCCCGGCACACCCGGGAGTACCTGCAAATCCTCCTCGACAGCGCCAGCGCCACCGGGGTGAAGTTGGCGCAGAAGCCGTTTTACGACGATACGGCAGCGCTGCAACGCGCCGCCATGGCCCGTACCGTTCGCGACAGTTCACAGGCGGTCAAGCTGCCGGGCATCTGGAACTGGCTCTGGAGCGGCAACCCCCATTGAAGCACGCTGCGCGCTTCTAATGTAGGAGCTGGCTTGCCAGCGAAGCAGTCAAAGACACCGCGTTGATTCAGGAAGACACCCGTTATCGTTGACGTCCTTCGCTGGCAAGCCAGCTCCTACAGGGGGCGAGGTGGCGACCTGACAGCCGACCAATTCATTTCGACACTGCTGGAATCCCCCCGTAGGGCGAATGCGCTTGTCGCATCGCGGTTTCATGCCGATGGCAACAGCTCGTCGATCATCCGCAAGCAATGATTCAACCCCGGCGAGACGTCGCCGACACGCCGGCTGAGGATGATCGGCGAGGTGGCGTTGTCTTCCAGCAGCGGGGTGAAGCCAATGTCGTCGCGGTGCAGCAATTGCACCGAGGCCGGCACCAGCGTGACCCCGATGCCGGCGCCCACCAAGCCGATGGCGGTTTGCAGTTCATTGGTCCATTGCGCCACATGGATGCTCACGCCATAGGATTCGAACAAGGCGATCACATGGTCGGCATAGCTCGGCCGCGGATTGCCGGGGTACAGCACAAAGGGTTCCTTCGCCAGTTCGCGCAGGCTGATCGGCCCGGCCAGCAACGGGTGGCCGGCGGGCAGGGCGGCGACCAGCCGGTCTTCGGTCAACACGGTCTGGATGATGGCCGGGTCGTCGATACGGATCCGCCCGAAGCCGATATCGATGCGCCCGGCCTTGAGCGCCTGCACCTGTTGCAGGGTGGTCATTTCCGAGAGCCCGAGCTCCAGTTCCAGGGGTTCGCCGCTGCGCAAGCGACGAATCAGCTCGGGCAGGACGCCGTAGAGGGTCGATGGCGCAAAGCCGATGCCCAGCCAGGTCTTTTCGCCCAGACCGATGCGCCGCGTGTTGTCGCACACCTTGGCCAACTGTTCGAGCAGGGCGCTGGAATGCTCATGGAAAAACCTCCCGGCGTCGGTCAGTTTCAACGGCCGCCCGCGTTCCAGCAGCATGACCCCCAGTTCGTCTTCCAGTTGCTGGATCTGTCGACTCAGCGGCGGTTGGGCGATGTGCAGCAGCTCGGCGGCACGGGTGAAATTGAGGGTTTTGGCCAATACCTGAAAGTAACGCAGGTGACGCAGTTCCATGGAGCCTCCCGTTGGGCAGTGGTTGAATACCTTTAAGGTATCAAGCCAGACTAATTCTATATTGGCCGCCCGGAAAAAGCCGTACGAGAATCCGGATCAGAACTTCAAGAACCTGACGGGTATCGACATGCTTGCAACAGCCATTGAATCGATCGAGACGATCATCGTCGATCTGCCAACCATCCGCCCGCACAAGCTGGCGATGCACACCATGCAGAACCAGACTTTGGTGATCATTCGTGTGCGCTGCGCCGACGGCATCGAAGGCATCGGCGAATCCACCACCATCGGTGGCCTGGCTTACGGCAACGAAAGCCCTGAAAGCATCAAGACCAATATCGATCGACACTTCGCGCCGCTATTGCTGGGCCAGGACGCCAGCAACGTGAACGCCGCGATGTTGCGCCTGGAGCGCAGCATCCGTGGCAACACCTTCGCCAAGTCCGGCGTCGAAACCGCTTTGCTCGATGCCCAGGGCAAGCGCCTTGGCCTGCCAGTCAGCGAATTGCTCGGCGGCCGCGTGCGCGATTCCCTGCCAGTGGCCTGGACCCTGGCCAGTGGCGACACCGCCAAGGACATCGCCGAAGCGGAACAAATGCTCGACCTGCGCCGCCACCGGATCTTCAAGCTGAAAATCGGCGCCGGTGAAGTCAACCGCGACCTGGCCCACGTCATCGCCATCAAGAAAGCCCTGGGTGATCGCGCCAGCGTGCGGGTCGATGTCAACAGGCCTGGGATGAAGCGGTGGCATTGCGTGCCTGCCGGGTCCTGGGCACCAACGGCATCGACCTGATCGAACAACCGATTTCGCGCAACAACCGCGCCGGCATGGCGCGCCTGAATGCCATGAGCCCGGCGCTGATCATGGCCGATGAGTCGATCGAGTGCGTGGAGGATGCCTTCAACCTGGCGCGAGAAGGTGCGGCATCGGTGTTCGCCCTGAAGATCGCCAAGAATGGCGGCCCTCGCGCCGTGTTGCGCACCGCAGCCATCGCCGAAGCGGCCGGCATCGGCCTGTATGGTGGCACCATGCTCGAAGGTGGCGTCGGCACCATGGCCTCGGCCCATGCCTTTGTCACCCTGAACAAACTGGCCTGGGACACCGAGCTGTTCGGTCCATTGCTGCTGACCGAGGACATTCTCGGCGAGCCGCTGGTCTATCGCGACTTCGAACTGCATGTGCCGAAAACACCGGGCCTGGGCCTGAGCCTGGATGAAGAGCGCCTGGCGTTTTTCCGTCGCGACAAATCATCCACTGTCCTTCATCACGCCTGAGGAGTGCATCATGCTGTTCCACGTAAAGATGACCGTGAACCTGCCGGTCGACATGAATCCCGAAATCGCCGCCAGGCTCAAGGCTGACGAAAAAGCCCTGGCCCAGCGCCTGCAAGAGCAGGGCAAGTGGCGGCACCTGTGGCGCATCGCCGGGCTGTATGCCAATTACAGCGTGTTCGATGTCGACAGCGTTCAGGAACTGCACGATCTGCTGATGCAACTGCCGCTGTACCCGTACATGGCGATCGAAGTCACCGCGATGTGCCGGCATCCTTCGTCGATTCGCGAAGATGACCGCTGAACCCAGCCTGTTCAGTTCGCTACGCTTATAATTACAAGATGAGGAACCCACCAAAATGAACGTCAAGATTTCCCACACTGCCGAAGTACAAAAGTTTCTCGAAGAGGCCAGCGGCCTGCTCAACGATGCAGGCAACCCGCGCACCAAGGCGCTGGTCTACCGCATCCTGCGTGACTCGGTGAATATCATCGAAGACCTGGCCGTAACCCCGGAAGAGTTCTGGAAAGCCGTCAACTACCTCAACGTGCTGGGTGCGCGCCAGGAGGCAGGATTGCTGGTGGCCGGGATCGGTCTCGAGCATTATCTCGACCTGCTGATGGACGCCGAAGACGAGCAGGCCGGCAAGGCTGGCGGCACTCCGCGCACCATCGAAGGGCCGCTGTACGTGGCGGGTGCACCGCTGTCGGAAGGCGAAGCACGCCTGGATGACGGCGTCGATCCGGGTGTGGTGCTGTTCATGCAGGGCCAGGTCAAGAACACCGCCGGCGAACCCTTGGCCGGTGCGGTGGTGGATGTCTGGCACGCCAACACCGGCGGCACCTACTCTTACTTCGATACCACGCAGTCGGAGTTCAACCTGCGTCGGCGCATCGTCACCGATGCCGAAGGTCGCTATCGTTTCCGCAGCATCGTGCCGTCGGGCTACGGTTGCCCGCCGGACGGTCCGACCCAGCAGCTGCTCGATCAACTGGGCCGTCATGGCCAGCGCCCGGCGCATGTGCACTTCTTCATTTCCGCGCCGGACCATCGCCACCTGACCACCCAGATCAACCTGGATGGCGATCAATACCTGCATGACGATTTTGCCTATGCCACCCGTGACGAGCTGATCGCCAAAATCACCTTCAGCGACGATCAAGAGCGGGCAGCGGCCCATGGCGTGACCGGTCGTTTTGCCGAAATCGACTTCGATTTCACTTTGCAGACTTCCGCACAACCCGATGAACAGCAGCGTCACGAGCGGGTTCGCGCACTCGAGGACTGATATCCTTAAGTAGCGGGACCGGGCCACGAGATAACCGACCGTTTATCTCGTGGCTTTGCTTGTGACGAGCTCTGCCCCGCAAGACCCGCAGCACCCTATAACAACAACGAGAGTGACCCGATGATGCAAGCGCAATTGTTGAGTCAGCGCAGCACCGTATTCGACCATGCCGATCCTTACGCGGTGTCGGGCTACGTCAATCAGCACGTCGGTAACCATTGCATCCTGATGCCCCGGGCCGGGCGACCGCTGGCCAGCCTCAATCACCGCAAATTTGCCAGCCTCGACCTCTGCCGCATCAGCTATGGCGGTAGCGTACGGGTCACCTCCGGCGCCCTGGAAAGCATCTATCACCTGCAGGTATTGCTGCAAGGCAACTGCCTGTGGCGCGGCCATGGCCAGGAACACTACTTTGCCCCTGGCGAATTGCTGTTGATCAACCCTGACGATCCGGTGGACCTGACTTACTCCGACGATTGCGAGAAATTCATCCTCAAGGTGCCCACGACATTGTTCGAGTCGGTGTGCGACGAACAGCGTTGGCGGTACCCGGGGCAGGGCGTGCGGTTCCTGGAGAACCGCTATCAGCTCGACGAACTTGAAGGTTTTGTCGGTTTGCTGGCGATGATTTGCCAGGAAGCCGAGGCCACCGAGCAAATTCCCAAAGTGCAGGAGCACTACGCGCAGATCATCGTCAGCAAGATGCTCAGCCTGATGAAGACCAACGTCAGCCGGATCAGTCTTGGCTCGCAGACGGCCACGTTCGAGGTGATTGCCGACTACATCGATCGTCACCTCAAGCAGGACATCGATAGCGAAGAGTTGGCCCGCCAGGCGCGGATGAGCCTGCGTTCGCTGTATGGCTTGTTCGAACGCAACGCCGGTACCACGCCGAAAAACTACATCCGGCAAAAGCGCCTCGAACGCATCAAGGCCTGCCTGAGCGACCCGACCTGTAACGTGCGCAATGTCACGGAGGTGGCCATGGATTACGGCTTCCTGCACCTGGGACGATTTTCGGACAACTACCGCAAGCAATTCGGCGAATTGCCTTCGGACACCCTCAAGCGCCGGCACTGACCTTCTATCATCTCGACACAGATCAGCTGTAGGAGCTGGCTTGCCAGCGAAGGCGGCCTCAAGCCTTGCATCGCCCATGCACACGCCTTCGCCAGCAAGCCGGCTCCTACGGTCCGCATGCACCGCCGATTCAACGGCAGTATCTAGTCCCCTGGGGCTGCACTAAACGGATACAGGTCTGCACCCAGCGGATAGTCCGAACCATCCCCCCGTCCTAGCATGGTCCTGCCTGACAATAACAATGGAGGCGGTGGCCATGACCCTGCGACCCGAATACCTGCATTCCCTGCTTGAAGACGATCCAGAGCAGGGTATCTATCGCTGCAAACGCGAGATGTTCACCGACCCGCGGCTGTTTGACCTCGAGATGAAACACATCTTCGAAGGCAACTGGCTGTATCTCGCCCACGAAAGCCAGATTCCCAACAAAAACGATTTCTACACCACCACCATGGGGCGCCAGTCGATCTTCATCGCGCGCAACAAGGACGGTGTGCTCAACGCATTCCTCAACGCCTGCAGCCATCGCGGCGCGACGCTGTGCCGGCACAAGTCCGGCAACAAGAGCTCCTACACCTGTCCGTTCCACGGCTGGACCTTCAACAACTCCGGCAAGCTGCTCAAGGTCAAGGATCCGGCCGAAGCGGGCTACCCGGCCAGCTTCAACTGCGAAGGCTCCCACGACCTGACCAAGGTCGCGCGTTTCGAATCCTATCGCGGCTTCCTGTTCGGCAGCCTCAACGCTGATGTGTTGCCGCTGGTCGAGCACCTGGGCGAGTCGGCGAAGATCATCGACATGATCGTCGACCAGTCCGCCGATGGCCTGGAAGTGCTGCGCGGTTCCTCCAGCTACATCTACGAAGGCAACTGGAAACTCACCGCCGAAAACGGCGCCGACGGCTATCACGTCAGCTCCGTGCACTGGAACTACGCCGCGACCCAGAACCAGCGCAAGCAGCGCGAGGCCGGCGATGACAATCCGACCATGAGCGCCGGCAGCTGGGCCAAGCAGGGCGGTGGTTTCTACTCCTTCGACAAGGGCCACATGCTGCTCTGGACCCGCTGGGCCAACCCTGAGGACCGTCCGCTGTACGAGCGTCGCGACGAACTGGCCCAGGACTTCGGCAAGGCTCGCGCCGACTGGATGATCGAGAACTCGCGCAACCTGTGCCTGTACCCGAACGTGTACCTGATGGACCAGTTCAGCTCGCAGATCCGTATCGCCCGGCCGATTTCGGTCAACCGCACGGAAATCACCATTTACTGCATCGCCCCCAAAGGCGAAAGCGATCACGCCCGTTCGAGCCGGATTCGCCAGTACGAGGATTTCTTCAACGTCAGCGGCATGGCCACCCCGGACGACCTGGAAGAGTTCCGCTCCTGCCAGACCAGTTACGAGGGCAGCGCGACGGCCTGGAACGACATGTCCCGTGGTGCCGAGCACTGGGTCGAAGGCGCCGATGAGGCCGCGCAGGAAATCGATCTGCATCCGCTGCTCAGCGGCGTGCGCACCGAAGACGAAGGCCTGTTCGTGCTGCAGCACAAGTATTGGCAGCAGACCATGCTCAAGGCCTTGGCCGCAGAGCAGTCCGACCTGATTGCAGTGGAGGCCGTGCAATGACTATCACCTATGAAGCCGTGCGCGACTTCCTCTATCGCGAAGCTCGCTACCTCGATGACCGGCAATGGGATGAATGGCTGGAGTTGTATGCAGCGGACGCCACCTACTGGATGCCGTCCTGGGACGACAACGACGAGTTGACCGAAGACCCGCAGCGGGAAATCTCGCTGATCTGGTACGGCAACCGCACCGGCCTGGAAGACCGCGTGTTCCGGATCAAGACCGAGCGCTCCAGCGCCACCATGCCGGACACCCGCACGTCCCACAACATCAGCAACATCGAGCTGCTCGAACAGGCTGACGGATTGTGCAAGGTGCGCTTCAACTGGCACACCCTGAGCTTTCGCTACAAGACCGTCGACAGCTATTTCGGCAGCAGCTTCTACACCCTGGATGTGCGCGGTGAGAACCCGCTGATCAAGGCCAAGAAAGTGATCCTGAAGAACGACTACGTTCGCCAGGTCATCGATGTTTACCATTTGTGAGGCTGCCGTCATGACCCATTCCATTGCGTTCAACTTCGAAGACGGTGTCACCCGCTTTATCGACGCCAATGCCGGTGAAACCGTGGCCGATGCCGCGTACCGCCAGGGCATCAACATTCCGCTGGACTGCCGCGACGGCGCCTGCGGCACCTGCAAATGTTTCGCCGAAGCCGGTCGTTATGACCTGGGCGAGGAATACATCGAAGACGCCCTCAGCAGCGATGAGGCCGAGCAGGGTTTTGTCCTGACCTGCCAGATGCGCGCCCTGAGCGATTGCGTGGTCCGCGTGCCGACCTCCTCGGATGTCTGCCGCACCCGCCAGGCCAGCTATGACGCGACCATCAGCGCCGTGCGCCAGCTGTCCGACAGCACCATTGCGCTGTCGATCAAGGGTGAAGCCTTGAGCAAACTGGCGTTCCTGCCGGGGCAGTACGTGAACCTGGGGATTCCCGGCAGCGAACAGACCCGCGCCTACTCGTTCAGCTCGTTGCAGCGCGATGGCGAAGTCAGCTTCCTGATTCGCAACGTGCCTGGCGGCCTGATGAGCAGCTTCCTCACTGGCATGGCAAAGGCGGGCGACAGCATGAGCCTGGCCGGGCCGTTGGGCAGTTTTTACCTGCGCGAGATCCGCCGTCCGTTGTTGCTGCTGGCTGGCGGTACCGGCCTGGCGCCGTTCACCGCGATGCTGGAGAAAATCGCCGAGCAGGGCAGTGAGCATCCGCTGCATCTGATCTACGGCGTGACCAACGATTTCGACCTGGTGGAAATGGATCGCCTGGAAGCCTTCGCAGCCCGCATCCCCAACTTCAGCTTCAGCGCCTGCGTGGCCAGCCCCGACAGCCGGCACCCGCTCAAGGGCTACGTGACCCAGCACATCGAGCCCAAACATTTGAACGACGGCGACGTCGATGTCTACCTGTGCGGCCCGCCACCGATGGTCGAAGCGGTCAGCCAGTTCATTCGCGAACAAGGCATCGCCCCGGCGAACTTCTACTACGAAAAATTTGCCGCCAGCGCCGCGTGAGGTACACATGAACAGATTTCACGAAAAAGTCGCGTTGATTACCGGTGCCGCCCAAGGCATCGGGCGCCGGGTGGCCGAGCGCATGGCAGCCGAGGGCGCGCAGTTGATCCTGGTGGATCGCTCCGAGCTGGTGTTCGAAGTGCAGGCGGCATTGGCGCCGGGCAGCCAGGTGCTGGCCCTGACGGCCGATCTTGAGCAGTACGAAGAATGCAGCCGGGTGATGCAGGCCGCCGTCGAGCGCTTCGGGCGCCTGGACGTGCTGGTCAACAACGTCGGCGGCACGATCTGGACCAAGCCTTTCGAACACTACGAACCGCAGCAGATCGAAGCCGAAGTCCGTCGTTCGCTGTTCCCGACGCTGTGGTGCTGCCATGCCGCGCTGCCGTTCATGCTTGAACAGGGCAGTGGCGCCATCGTCAACGTGTCGTCCATCGCCACCCGCAGTGTCAATCGCGTGCCCTACGGTGCGGCGAAAGGTGGGGTGAACGCGCTGACCGCGTGCCTGGCTTTCGAAACCGCCGGGCGTGGCATTCGAGTCAACGCCACCGCCCCCGGTGGTACCGAAGCGCCGCCGCGGGCCATCCCGCGCAACGCCGCGCAGCAAAGTGCCGAGGAGAAAGTGTGGTATCAGCAGATCGTCGACCAGACCCTCGACAGCAGCTTGATGAAACGCTACGGCACCCTGGATGAACAGGCCGCGGCTATCCTGTTCCTGGCCAGCGACGAAGCGTCCTATATCACCGGCATGACCCTGCCGGTCGGCGGTGGCGACCAGGGCTGACAAGTCTGGGCAGCTAAAAGCGACGCTGAAACGCCTGGACGATCCTGAGCGTAGCGTCGCTTGTGTCCAGGTTGTGTATCGCGTCCAGCGGATACCAGATGCAATCGAAGATTTCGTTTTGCGGCCGGGCCTCTCCCGGGTTCAGCACCGAGGCCTCGTAGACGTGGTGTCGGGTACTGCCGGTTTGCAGCTCCATCAGATACAGCAGGCCGTCGACCCCCAGCCCGGTTTCTTCGTGAAGTTCGCGCATGGCCGCGCCCGCGATGGTTTCACCGCGCTCGACCTTGCCGCCCGGCAGCGTCCAGCGACTCTTGAGCTTGCGCACCAGCAGAATATGCCGGTCCTGCTCGCAAATGACGGTTGCGCGTACTTTCATGTGCCACTTGATCGCCTGTTGTCATGAATCAGACATAAGAATGCAATATTCCGGCCGGAACCGTCCCGATTGCTGCTTGATAGGTTGGAGTGGCGGGAGGCAGAGAAAGTGCAAACCGATTGCAACCACCGGCGCGACGTCTGGTCTGCATTTAAGTAAGGGGCAGGTGTAAGGTAATCAACTCAAAGGTGGCTGATCACTGCCGAACAGGAGGTAACCATGAGTGTTCCCATGCTCAACAAGATGCACATGAACGGTTATGACGTACTCAGCGTCAACAACGGCCCATGGCGGGTCTGCACCGAGGGTGACCGGCTCGGCGCGTTTGCCAGCAGGGAAGAGGCGCTGGCCTTTGCAGCCTCTCTCCCCGGTTACAAATCCCGGGCAAAAAAGCCCGCCACCAGTCAGAAAACCGATAAATAGTGCGCCTTAAGCCCCGGTTTGCCGGGGCTTGTCGTGTTCAGGCGGATTGTGCTCTTTTCGACTGATCGCCTTGGCCTTCACCTCTTCGGCATAGCCCGCCAAACGCTGTTCGTCGCCCTGGAACAGTTCGCACAAGCGTAGGGCTGCCTGTGCGTCTACATCATTGCCCGCCTGGCGCAACTGGTCCGCGATGCGCAAAAGCTCGACCGCCGACCATCGCAAGTCCGAGGCAACGCTTTGCAGGTCGCGACGAAGTTCGTTTTCCGATTCGTTAAGCCACATAATGCTCTCCTGATAAGCTCCGCTAAGAAATTTTAGTCCCATTTCGGCGGGGGAGCGTTAAGTTCGTCCGATACCTATAGAACCGCAATCATGCAAGCCTCTACCTGGCAACTGTTGGAAGTGCGTAACGGCAAGCCGATCAAGCTGTGGACCGAGGGCGTCCCGGTCGAGAGCGAAGCCCGGCAGCAATTGATCAACACCGCGAAGATGCCGTTCATCTTCAAACACCTGGCGGTCATGCCCGATGTGCATCTGGGCAAAGGGTCGACCATTGGCAGCGTGATCCCCACCGTGGGCGCGATCATCCCGGCCGCGGTCGGGGTCGACATCGGCTGCGGCATGATCGCCGCGTGCACCACGCTGAGCGCCGCCGACTTGCCCGACAACCTGCACGCGCTGCGCAGCGCCATCGAAAGGGCCGTACCCCACGGCCGGATACTGAGCCGGGGTCGCCGCGACGAAGGCGCGTGGCACAGCGTGCCAAGGCAGGCGGATCAGGCCTGGGCGGCGCTGGACCCGCGGTTCAAGGCCATCACCGCCAAATACCCGAAACTGGCCAGCACCAACAACCGCCACCATTTGGGCACGCTGGGCAGCGGCAATCATTTCATCGAGGTCTGCCTGGACGAGGCCGACAGGGTCTGGTTCATGCTGCACAGCGGCTCGCGCGGCGTCGGTAACGCCATTGGCAACCTGTTCATTCAATTGGCCCAGGCAGACATGCGTCAGCACCTGGCCAATCTGCCGGACCGCGACCTGGCCTACTTCGAAGAAGGCAGTCGGCATTTCACGGACTATGTCGAAGCGGTGGGCTGGGCCCAGGATTTCGCCCGGCAGAACCGTGCCTTGATGATGCAGGCGGTGATCGGGGCCACCCGGCAAGTGATCCACAAGCCATTCGAGGTCGCGCTGGAGGCCGTCAATTGCCATCACAACTATGTGCAGAAAGAGCGGCATTTCGGTGAGGACGTGTGGGTCACCCGCAAGGGCGCGGTGTCGGCAAAAAAAGGCGAACTGGGGATCATTCCCGGCTCCATGGGGGCGAAAAGCTTCATCGTCCGCGGCCTGGGCAACGAACAATCGTTCTGCTCCTGCAGCCATGGCGCCGGGCGCACCATGAGCCGTACCAAAGCGAAAAATACCTTCACCGTCGACGATCAGGTCCGCGCCACGGCCCATGTGGAGTGCCGCAAGGATGCATCGGTGATTGATGAAATACCGATGGCCTACAAGGATATCGACAAGGTCATGCAGGCTCAGCGCGAACTGGTGGAAGTGGTGCACACCCTGCGCCAGGTGGTCTGCGTCAAAGGCTAGGCGTGAAAGGCGCGTCCTTTTGTCGGGAAAATAACGCGAATTCGGCAGGTTGGTGTCGTATTGAGGTAGCCAATTACTTGCTGTGACGAGGCCCTTTCAAATGACGACTACCGATGATTTCAGATTTCATGCCCATGAGCTGATAGTCGATCTCGACGCGGCCACCACGGAAATGATGAAGCTTATTTCTGCTCATCAGCTGAGCGGCCCGGAATGGGAACGGGTCAGTCAATGGCAGCATGATGCCTATGAACGGTGGATGACCTATCTGAACGCCAGGTCCTATCCGGAATCGGATGATACAAATACCCCGCACTGAGTTCTGCTCAATGGATGGATGTCTGGTCAGCGACGCGCTACATTGCGTCCTTTTCAGGAAAGGGAAGCGTCATGCGAATGTTGATCGGGGCCTTGGGGGTGGCGTTGCTGGCGGGCTGTTCGTTGCCCGCGTCAGTGGTGCCGGGTGAACCGAATGTAAGCAAGTACAGCGAAAAACCGCCCAAGGAATACGCTGCCTGCGTCCTGCCGGCCTGGCAGCAAGTGGTGCCCAACTCGACTCAGGCGGGGATTTCCAATGGCTACCGGATCACGGCGCCGAGCATCATCACAGCCGACGAAATCCTCGATATCGTGAAATCCAAAGACGGCAGTCGCGTATCGCTGTATCAGGGACCGCCCTGGGCTAAATCAGCGGCGTTGCGCCAGGCTGTGCGCGACTGTCTGTAGGATTCAATCGCGGATCTCGTTCACCTGGATGAGTGTGTCGTCGCTTGCCTGAGCGTTTGCAGCGCTTTTCTTTTCCCGACGATCGTTCATCCAGTGGTCCACTTGCTCGCCGAATTCCGGCGGGGCCTTGCGCCCGACCTTGCGCGCCAGATCCAGAATGGTCTGCTGGGCGAGGGCTTCTTCCATGCGTTTCTGCGCCGTCATCATCACGGCATGCACCGCGCAGGGACCGGCCACCGCCCAGTCGGGCGTGGCGCCTTCGAACAACGCGCAGCGCCCACGAATCTCGCGGCAATCAAAGATGAGTTTCTGGCCGTCGATGGCATTGACGATATCGAGCACGCTGATTTCGTCGGCAGGCCTGGCCAGCTTGAACCCGCCGCGCACCCCCTCGGTCGCCACCACCAGCTTGGCCTTGGCCAGTCGGGTGAAGATTTTTGCCAGATAATCCAGAGGCACGCCTTGCAACTCGGCGAGGTCGCGCACACTCGCCTCCCGGGTGTCCCCGTGGTGACCCACCAGAAAAATCAGGCAATGAATGCCGTACTCGACGCCAGCGCTGTAAAGAGACATCGGTATCTCCGACTAATGTTGTCGTAAATATTAGCAGCTGGACGTGAGTCAGGCAACGCGCCTGGTACGCGCTCAATGGCAGGGCGCACCATAGTGATGCGGCTGCTTAGAAATCGAATACGTCGATGGCAACCATCACAAAAAAACCATTGCGCAAAGTAACTCGGATCAATACAGTCGTAGTTATTCGGTCGGCACTGACAGGTGTGCGACCGCTTGCGAACTCATCATTGGTCTTCCCCCGGAGTTGAAAATGAAACAGCACATTCTGGTAATCGGCGCAGGTTTCGGTGGCATGTGGACGGCGTTGAGTGCGACCCGCCTGTTCGATATCCATGCTCACAACGACGTTGAAGTCACCGTGTTGGCCCCGCAGGCCGAGCTGCGCGTTCGTCCGCGCTTCTATGAACCCAATGCGCACCAACTGGCGGCACCGATCGGCGAGCTGTTCGAGGCGGTCGGCGTCAAGTTCATCAAGGGCGCTGCGGACTCCATCGATGTGCAGCAAAAGCGGGTGGGCTACCTCGATGCTTCGGGCACCCGCCACACTTGCAGCTACGACAAACTCGTTCTGGCCACCGGCAGCCGCCTGGCACAGTCCAGCACTCCGGGTGTGACCGAACATGCGTTCGACGTCGACCAGATCGAACAGGCCATACGCCTGGAAAACCACCTCAAATCCCTGGCCGACCAGCCGCACAGCAAAGCCCGCAACACAGTGGTCGTCGCCGGCGGTGGCTTCACCGGGATTGAAACGGCGAGCGAAATGCCGGCCCGCTTGCGGGCGATCCTCGGTGACGAGCCCGATATCGAAGTGATCATTGTCGATCGCGGGGAGAAAATCGGCGGATCCATGGGGCCGGAGATCGCCAGGTCGATCGAGGAAGCCAGTCTCGAGACAGGGGTGAAATGGCACTTGCAAGCCTCGGTGGTCGCCATCGACGCCAATGGGGTGGACCTGAGTGACGGCCAGCGCATCGACGCCAGCACCGTGATCTGGACCACCGGCGTGCGCGCCAGCTCGCTGACCGAGCAGATCCCCGCCGAACGCGATCATCTGGGCCGGCTGCACGTGGACAGCCACCTGCAAGTCATCGGCCAGGACGACATCTTCGCCACCGGCGATGTCGCCTGCGCCGCCACTGACGACATCGGCAATTACGCCTTGATGACTTGCCAGCACGCCATCGTGTTGGGCCGCCACGCCGGCAACAACGTCGCCGCGCAGATCCTGGGGGTGGACCCGACGCCGTACCGCCAGCCCAAATACGTCACCTGTCTGGACCTGGGGGCGTGGGGCGCGGTGTACACCGAAGGCTGGGATCGCCAGGTCAAGCTGGTCAGGCAGGAAGGCAAGGCGCTCAAGACCCAGATCAACACCCAGTGGATCTACCCACCGCTGGCCGATCGCGAAACGGCCTGGGCCGCTGCGGATCCGCTGATCCCGATCGCATGACAGGCCCTGTAGGAGCGAGCTTGCTCGCGATAATCGTTAACGATAACGCGTTCGATCTGGTTAAACGCGGCGCGCTTGATTCCATCGCCAGCAAGCTGGCTCCTACAGTTACTGCGTAATCGGGCGGCCTGACAGCGTACCCTGTAGGAGCGAGCTTGCTCGCGATGGACGTCAACGATAACGCGTTCCATCTGGCTGAACGCGGCGCGCTTGAATCCATCGCCAGCAAGCTGGCTCCTACAGTTACCGGTGTTTCCCGGAATGGTAAATAGCCTTTTTCCGGCTGAAAGGTTGCGACTGTGAAATTTAACCTGTATTTTTTCATGAAATTATAAATATAAAATTTCATGAGGCCCGCATGTTTCAACAATCCACCCGGCACGTCGACAGTTACTACGCCCACAGCTGTGCGGATCTTTTAGTCGATCGAGCGGCCCTGGAAGGGGAGCAGGACGCGGAAGTGTTGATCATCGGCGCCGGCTTCAGCGGCCTGCATACCGCGCTGCGACTGGCCTTGGCCGGCAAGCGCGTGACCGTGCTGGAAGCCAGCCGGGTGGCATGGGCCGCGTCGGGACGGAATGGCGGCCAGGCCATTCTCGGTTGGTCGTGCGACATGCCGCCACTGGAGGCGGCGCTGGGCCACGAACGGGCGCGGCGCTTGTGGGAGGGCATGCGCTGGGCTGCGCGGGAGTTGCGCGCGTTACCGGCACGGCATGCTTTCGAGTGTGATTATCGGGCGGGTCATCTGTGGACGTCGGTGATGCCGCGGCGGGTCAAGCTGCTCACTGAGTGGCAGCATGAGGCCAGCCACAAATGGGGCCACGACGGGTTGCAGTTCATCCCCCGTGCGCAGTTGCCGCAATGGGTCGCCAGTGAGCGCTATCAGGCAGGCCTGTTCGATCCGGAAGGCGGGCACCTGAATCCGTTGAAGCTGGCACTCGGCCTGGCCACCGCGATCGAGCGTGCCGGTGGCAAGATTCATGAGCAGAGTAAAGCCTTGAGTTATCGCGAAGCGGGCAATCAGTACGTGGTCACCACCGGGCGCGGCCGCATTCGGGCCGACGTGTTGGTGCTGGCGTGCAACGCTTATCTCGATCGGCTGGAGCCGAAGCTGTCGAGTTGTGTATTGCCGGTCGGCACCTATCAGGTGGCCACGGCGCCGCTCACGGCACAGCAGGCGAGCGCGCTGTTACCAAGCAATGTGTGCGTCACCGACAATCAGTTCGTGCTCGATTATTTCCGCCGCACCCCGGACAACCGCCTGCTGTTCGGCGGTGGCTGCACCTATCTGGGCGGAATGCCCCGGGACATCGCCGCCGCGACCCGGCCCTGCCTGGAGCGTGTGTTCCCCCAGCTCAAGGGCGTCGAGCTGCAATTCGCCTGGGGCGGACACATCGACCTGACCCTCAAGCGCACCCCGGACATCGGTCGACGGGGCGAACTTTATTGGCTGCAGGGGTATTCGGGGCACGGCGTACTGCCGACGCTGGCCGGGGCCCGCGCAGTGTCGGACGCGATACTGGGGCAGCCGGATGAGCTGGCGCTGTACCAGGGATTGGTCAACGGCAGTTTCCCCGGCGGAAAATACATGGCGGCGCCACTGGAAGCCATCGGCAAGGCCTGGTACCGACTGCGCGACAGCCTTTGAATTGCACCCTTTCTGGAAGCCTTTGGATGGACATGCAAGAAGAAATCTCGGCGCTGGCGATCCTGATCCAGGACCTGCGCAAGCACAAGAAATACACGCTCAAGGATTTGGCGGACAAGATCGGTCGTTCCGTGGGCTTTCTCTCCCAGGTCGAGCGCGGATTGTCACGGCCGACGGTGGCGGACTTGACCGCCATCAGCGAAACCCTCGGCGTGCCGACCACTTATTTCTACAGTCTGCCCAAACCCATGGCCCTGCGGTGGGTGACCCGTCCGGACGAGCGCCGCACCCTGTATTACGCCGATGGCATCACCGACATCCTGGTCTCGCCCAAGATGCGCGCCTCGTTCTCGATGCTGGAAAGCCAGCTCGAGCCCGGCGCCAGCAGCGGCGACCGGCACATGAATGACAGCTCGGAGCAGGGCGGTTATGTCCTGGAAGGCGAGCTGACGTTATGGCTGGCTGACGACGAGCCGGTCACCTTGCAGGCTGGCGACAGTTTTCAACTGGCCAGTCATGCCCACTGCCGCTACGGCAACCTCTCGGACCGACTCACCCGCGTGCTGTGGGTCTACACCTGATGACACGACAAGGACTATCAACGATGGATGCTGTCTGCTCCGATCTGCTCGCCGAAGTTCGCACCTTCCGCCAGCGTTACCCGGATGTGCGTTATGTGGACCTGATCTCCCTGGACATTCCCGGGCATTTCTACGGCAAGCGCTACCCGATCGAGATGCTGGAAAAGGTCGCTGCCGGCAGCGCCCTCAAGCTGCCGCAGAACTGTGTGTTGCTGGGGACTCAAGGGGGGCTGTTCAAGATTGGCGACTACTGTTTCAACGACGGCGATCCGGATGCGCCGCGGCGTCTGGTGGCTGGCACCTTGAAACGGGTGGGCTGGGAACAGCAGCCGCTGGGGCAGATGCTGATCACTTCGAGCGGCACGGAACAACCGATTGTCTTCGAACCGCGGGAAGTATTGGCGCAGGTGCTGGAAAGGCTCGGGCGCAAAGGGATTTTCCCGGTGGTGGCGTTCGAGCTGGAATTCTATCTGTTCGATCGACAGTTACAGGGTGGCCTGCCCCAGTTTCCGCGCGATCCGCTGAGCGGCGATGCGGACGACCAGCCAAACATGCACATCGAGCGCCTGTCGCGATTTTCCGCGGTGCTCGATGACATGGTCGATACCGCGCAGGCGCAAGGCATCGATGCCACGGTGATCACTGCCGAGCTGGGCCCTGGCCAGTTCGAAATCAACTTCGGTCACCTCGATGACGGTCTGCGCGCCGCAGACTGGGCGGCCCTGTTCTGCCGCAGCACGCGGGGCGTGGCGCTCAAGCATGACTATCGCGCCAGCTTCATGGCCAAACCTTATCTGCACCATCCGGGCAACGGCATGCATGTCCATGTCAGCCTCTACGACGAGGCGGGGAATAACCTGTTGGCCGTCGACGGGCAGCAGGCGCTGCGCCATGCGGTGGCAGGCTGTCTTGAGGTATTGCCCCATTGCATGCCGATCTTTGCCCCGAATCACAATGCCATGCGGCGCTTGAGCGGCACGGTGAACGTCGCGACGCGGGCCAGCTGGGGCTTCGAAGACCGTGACGCCTGTCTGCGGGTGCCCGAATCGGATGAGCGGAACCTGCGGATCGAACATCGCCTGTCAGGTGCCGATGCCAACCCTTATCTGGTGCTGGCGGCGATTCTGGTGGGGCTGGAACAGGGACTGCAAGCCGGTCGCGAGCCGATCGCACCACTCAACGAAGACCGCAACAGCGGTATCGATTTTCCGCTGGAGATGCTCGAAGCGGTGCAGTCGATGCAATGCCATTCGCCGTTGCGCGAGGGGTTGGGCGCGGAGTTCGTGGATGTCTACTGCGAGAACAAACGTCAGGATCACCTGGCGTTCATGCAGGAGATCAGCGCACGGGAATACCGGTGGTTTTTGTAGGTTGCCTTAAAAATAGTGTGGATATTTAAGGGTTTGGGAATATTAGTAACTGGATGGTTAGCTAAAATATCTTGTTACAGTCAGAAATATTGCGTAATATTCGCCCCGCGTTCACCACCACGGTTTATGCATTTTTAAGTCCCGGGCGTCCATCAGCTGCCCGGGATTTTTTTTTGCCTGGATTTAATGGCGCGCGTTGAACTCCTCCATCGCGTCCAGCAGGGCCTCCTGAAAATACGCCTGCGACGCCCGGTCGCAAAGGATGTGCAGGCTCGCTTGCCGCGCACTGCCGGCGTTGATCACGATCACGTTGATGCGGGCCGCCGACGTCTGCGCCACAGCCCCGGGGCCGAACGCCTGCGGGCTCAGGTCAACGCCGCAGAGCTTGGCCATCACCTCACTCGGATGTTCCCCCGTCAGCTGAAACCAGGCATGGCTGTCCTGGCGCGGCAGCAGATAATTGGCCTGATGATCGAGCTCCCAGCGGGCTTCTTCATCCGCCAGGCGCTGGCCCTGATCTTCGGGGCTGCCCAGCAGCAGGTATTCGCTCTGCGACAGCCGCGCCACCAGGCTGCCATCGGCTTGAGTCACGGCGCGGTTCGGTGCATCGGGCAGGGCGAAACCGCGGCTGCGCAGGTATTCGGCACTGTGGGCGCCGCGGAAACCGACCCGAGACAGGTCGGTCAGGTCCGTCAAGCTGCAGCCTGGCAACGGCGCCAGGGTTTGCCGGCCAACACGGGGTTGTTCTTTCAGACTGGTCATCACTCAAAGCTCCTGGCGTTGGTTGGCGGGATCGAAGAAGGGCAACTTGACCACCTCGGCCTGGACCACGATGCCGCCTTCGACGCGGATCGGAATCCGTTGCCCCGGGGTGCTCTGGTCGATGCCGGCATAGGCCAGGCCAATGATCTTGCCCAGGCTGGCGGAATACTCGCAGGAGGTGACATTGCCGCTGATATCCGGCCCCTTGAGCACCAGGTGGCCCTCGAGGGGTTGCAGGCTGCCCTTGGGCAACGCGAAGCCCACCAGTTTGCGTTTCAGCGGCTGGGCTTCGAGGATGTCCACCGAGCGCCGGCCGACGAAGAACGGCTTGTTGCGGCTGACCGCCCAGCCCATGTCGATTTCTGCCGGGTGGGTCATGCCGTCGGTGTCCTGGCTGATGATCACGTGGCCTTTTTCCAGGCGCAGCAGGCGCTGGGTTTCGACGCCGAAGGGGCGGATATCATGGGCCTTGCCGGCGTGCATCAATGCGTCCCACAGCTTGAGACCGTGGCGTGCCGGGACGTGGATCTCATAGCCCAGTTCGCCGACGAAGCCGACCCGCAGCAGTCGTGCCTTGATGCCCGCGACCGTGCCCTGACGCACGCCCAGGTAAGGGAAGCCTTCGGCGCTCAGGTCGAGGTCGGTGCAGACCTGTTCCAGCACCTTGCGCGAATCGGGCCCGGCGACGTTGATCGCGCAAATGGCCGCGGTGACGTTGGCGACGTCCACATCCAGGCGCCATTGGGCGTTCCACTTGAGCATTTGCTGGTAGATCCGGTCGACGCCGCTGGTGGTGGCGGTGACGTAGAAATGGTTCTCGGCAAACCGCGCGCAGACGCCGTCGTCGATCACCACCCCGTGCTCGTTGGTCATCAGCGCATAGCGCGAGCGACCGATCGGCTGCTTGAGAAAGGCGAAGGTGTACATCCGGTTGAGCAGCTCGGCGGCGTCCGGGCCGCGCACATCCAGACCGCCCAGGGTCGAGACGTCGATCAGGCCGACCTTGTTGCGCACGTGCAGGGCTTCGGCCTGCATGCAGGCATCGCGATCCTTGGCGTTGCCATAGTAGGCCGGACGTTGCCAGATGCCGGCGGGCATCATTTTCGCCCCGGCTTGCAGGTGGCGGGCATGCATCGGTGTTTGCCGGTACGTCGAACGCGCGACCGGCGACATGCGCCAGCTTTTCGGCCACGAACGGCGGACGCGCGGTGGTGACGCCGGTTTCGCTGATGTTGCGCTGGGTCGCCCAGGCCACCAGCCGCGCGGTCGGCAGCGCCGAGTGGCGGCCCTGGGACGGGCCCATGCCGACGGTGGAGTAGCGCTTGACCAGTTGCACGTCGCGATAGCCGATGCGGGTGGCGTTGACGATATCGGCCACTTGCAAGTCCTCGTCGAAGTCGACGAAGTCCTTGCCCTTGGGGTGGGGGAAGATCGGCCAGTTGAAGTTGACCCGGGCTTCGCCGTTGAAAGGGACGCGTTGGGCACCCACTGCCAGGCCCAGGGCGAGGGCGGCCTCGGTGCCGGCATTCACGCCATCGGCGATGACGTTGTCGAGCCGGTGACGCGCATTGACCGAGCCTGCGACATTCAGGTGCTGTGGCAGGCCGCTGATGGTGAACTCCGCACGCTGGTCGTCGTAGGCCAGTTTGCCGCCGGCCTGGCACAGCAATTGATAGACCGGCATGTAGCCGGCAGACATGCACAATAAATCGCAATCCAGGCGTTGCCCGCTCTCGGCGACCTGGCCTTGCGCGGTGATCTTGCGCACGTCGACGCCGTTGATATGGCGCATGCCTTTCTCGTGCAGGGCTTCATAGACGGTGCTGTTGCCCTGACGGTAAATCTTGCGTTGCGCCAGGGCGCCCAGCAGGGATTCGTCCGAAGGCCCCTGGCGCATGTCCACCACGGCGACCACTTCCACCCCCTGGTCGTGCAAGTCCAGCGCGGCAAGGTAACCGTCATCGTTGCCCGTCAGCACCACGGCGCGATTGCCCGGCTTGACCGCATACAGTTTCATCAGCCGTTGCGCGGCACTGGTCAGCATCACCCCCGGCAGGTCGTTGTTGCGAAACACCACCGGCTGATCGAAGGCGCCGCTGCACACCAGGCACTGCCGGGCACGCACTTTGTACAAGCGTTTACCCTGGATCACCGGCAGGTAGTTGTCGGTGAACCAGGCGTTGCAGGTGGCTTCGGTGAGGATGTGGATATTGGCGTGCTGCTCCACCGCAGCGAGCAGTTCGCGGCGCAGGGTCTCGGCCCGGTTGCCTTCGATATCGAAGCGGGCATAGGTCAGCGAACCGCCGAGCAACGTCTGTTGCTCGATCAGCAACACCTTGGCCCCTGCGTTGGCCGCCGTCAGCGCCGCATGCAGCCCGGCTGGCCGGCGCCGATCACCGCGACATCGGTGAACAGGTAGGCCTTGTCGTAGTACTCGGGCTGGAACTTGAGGTCGAGCACACCGAGGCCGGCTTTCTTGCGAATGATCGGTTCCCAGATTTTCCACATGCCCTTGGGCTTGTAGAACGAGCGGTAGTAGAAGCCCACCGGCATGAATTTCGAGAATTTGCCGAGGTAGGCGTCCTTGTCGTTGTCCAGCGAGCCGTTGACGTTCTGCGCAGTGACCTGCAAACCGGCGGACAGGGCGTGGGCATCGGCCAGCACGTTCGGCTCCTGGGGCAACTGCACCAGGCTGTTGGCGTCCTGGCCGGCCATGGTCAGCGGGCCGCGGGGGCGATGGTATTTGAACGAACGGGAGATCAGGAAGCGCCCGTTGGCCAACAGGGCGCTGGCGATGCTATCGCCTTGCAAGCCCTGGTAGCGGTGGCCGTCGAAACTGAAATCCAGCGGCTGATCACGGTCGATCAGCAAGCCCATGGGGGCGGGTAGGCGATTCATCCGGCGATCTCCTTGGCGGCGCTGAAGTCGACGCGGGTGGTGAACAGTTCTTTAGGGTCGAAGGTGCGCAGGATCTCGTCGCTGACAGTGTGACGTTCCGCGAGGAACCAGTAGCTCGATGGCGTATGCATCCACCACTCGCGCACCACGCCGGCGAGGTTGTCGGTGTTGAACACGTAGTCGGCCCATTCGGCGTCGCTGCAGGTCAGAGGATCGGGCATGGGTTTGAATTCACCGCCATAGGTGAACTCACTGATATTGCGCGGCCCGTTGAGCGGGCACGTCATGATTTTCATAGTCCGCTCTCCGTCAGTGACTGGCCGCCGTGGCGCCCATTTCGTTGACTTGCTGGAAGGTCGAGAAACGTTCCAGGCCAAAGGGTTTGATCAGCTCCGGCACCTTGCCGCCGCTGGCCACCAGCTCGGCCATGGTCTTGCCGCAGATCGGCGTGGCCTTGAAGCCCCAGGTGCCCCAACCGGCGTCGAGGTAGTAATTCTTCACCGGTGACAGGCCCATGATCGGGCTGTAGTCCGGGGTCATGTCGGTGATCCCAGCCCATTGGCGCATCAGCTTGGCGTTGGCCAGGAACGGGAACATCTCGATCGCGTGGGCCAGCAGGCTTTCCTTCAAGTCGAGGGTGGAGCGGGTATTGAACAGTGGATAGGGATCGGAGCCGCCGCCGAACACCACCTCGCCACGACTGGTCTGTTGCACGTAGCAGTGCAGGGCGGAGGAACTCACCAGCGGATCGAGAAACGGCTTGAACGGCTGGGTGACCATGGCTTGCAGGGGGAAGGTCTGGATCGGCGAACGGATCCCGGCCTTGGCCATCAGCAACGAACTGTGACCGGCAATCGCCTGGACCGCGCAACCGCACTTGATGGTGCCGCGATTGGTTTTCACCGCGGTGATGGCGCCGTTCTCGATGATCAGGTCCTGGACTTCGGTGAGCTGGTGGATTTCCACGCCACGCTTGGCGGCCTGCTTGGCATAGCCCCAGGCCACGGCGTCGTGGCGCGCGGTGGCGCCGTCGATGTGCCAGAGCCCGGCGATCACCGGCAAATGACCGGGATCGAGGTTGAGGCTGGGCACCAGCTCGCGGATCTGCTGGCGTTCGATCATCTCGGTGCGCCCGCCGAAGTGCTTGTTGACCTCGGCCCGCTGACGGAACGAACGTACCGTGGCGTCGGTGTGGGCCAGGGTCAGCTGGCCGCGCTCGGAGTACATGATGTTGAAATCGAATTCGTTGGACAGCGACTGGAACATCCGCACCGACTCGGCATAAAAACGCACGCCTTCGCTGGTCAGGTAGTTGGAGCGGATCACCGCGGTGTTGCGCGCGGTATTGCCGCCGCCCAGGTAGGACTTCTCCAGTACTGCGATGTTCGTGATGCCGTGGTACCTGGCCAGGTAATAAGCGGTGGCCAGGCCGTGGCCGCCGGCACCGATGATCACCACGTCATAGCTCGCCTTGAGTTCCTTCGGTGGCGGCAGATCCACGTCCACCGGGTATTCCGAACTCAGCCCGTATTTCAATAGATTGAATGGCATGGGGCCTCCGATTGGCTGCGTTGAGCCTGGTGTTGCGCAAGGGCCGCGGTTACGGTGTTTTTCATCAGGAAGGCGATGGTCATCGGGCCGACTCCCCCCGGTACCGGCGTGATCGCCGCGACATGGGGCAGGGCGCTGTCGAAGTCGACATCCCCCACCAGGCGGCTGCGACCGGCGTCGTCGATGCGGTTGATGCCGACGTCGATCACCACCGCGCCGGGCTTGAGCCAGCTGGCATCGATCAGTCGCGGCCGACCCACGGCGGCGATGACGATATCGGCCTGACGGCACAGGGCCTGCGCATCGCGACTGCGCGAATGCAGCACAGTCACCGAGCAGTCAGCCTTCAGCAGCAGGGCGGCCATGGGCTTGCCGACAATGTTCGAGCGGCCGATCACCACCGCGTGCTTGCCGCTCAAATCACCGCAGGTCTGCTCCAGCAAATACAGGCAACCGCTGGGGGTGCAAGGGGCGAGTACCGTGCGACCTTGACTGAGACCTCCGACGTTCTGACTGTGGAAACCGTCGACATCCTTGTCCGGGGAGATGGCCTCCAGGGCGCGCAATTCATCCATGTGCGCCGGCAACGGCAACTGCAGGAGAATGCCGTTGATCGAGCGGTCGGCATTCAATGTGGCAATCAGGTTCAGCAATTGTCCGGTGCTGGTGTCCGGGGACAGCCGATGCTCCACGGAGCGGATGCCCACCTCTTCGGCACGCAGGATCTTGTTGCGCACGTAGACCTGGCTGGCCGGGTCGCAGCCCACCAGAATCACAGCCAGCGCCGGTTGAATGTCTTGCTCGCGCAGGCTGTCCACGTCCTTGCGGACTTGAACCAGCACCCGGGCAGCCGCGGCCTTGCCGTCGATCAATGTGTAGGCGTTCACCGGAAGATCACCGTTCTGTCCTGGTTGAGGAAGACCCGGTGTTCGAGGTGGTATTTGACCGCCTTGGACAGGGCCACGGTTTCGGTGTCCCGGCCGGTGGCGACCAGGTCGTCGGGCAGGTAGACATGATCTACGCGCTGTACTTCCTGCTCGATGATCGGTCCCTCGTCGAGGTCGCTGGTGACGTAATGGGCGGTGGCGCCGATCAGTTTCACTCCGCGCTGGTAGGCCTGGTGATAGGGCTTGGCACCCTTGAAACCGGGCAGGAACGAGTGGTGAATGTTGATCGCCCGGCCCGAGAGTTGCTTGCACAGGTCGTCGGAGAGGATCTGCATATAGCGCGCCAGCACCACCAGTTCGGTGCCGGTGTCGTCGACGATCTTCATCAGCTCGGCTTCCTGCCGGGCCTTGGTGTCCTTGGTCACGGGCAGGTAGATGAAGCGAATGCCTTCGCGTTCGGCCATGGGCCGCAGGTCGAGGTGGTTGGAGACGATGGCGGTGATGGTCATGTCCATCTCGCCCTTGTGGTAGCGGTAGAGCAGGTCGGTGAGGCAGTGGTCGAACTTGCTGACCATCAGCAGCACGCGCATCGGTTCGCGGGTGTCGTGCAGTTCCCAGGTCATGTCGAACGCCTGGGCGACGTCGGTGAAACCGTCCTTGATCTGCTGGATGTCGCCCGGATGGCCGTCGTTGAAGCGGAAGACTGCACGCATGAAGAAGCGGCCGCTGAAGTCGTCGTCGAATTGCGCCATCTCCCCGATGTAGCAACCGTTGTCCGCCAGGTAGGTGGTGACGGCGGCGACGATGCCGGACACCGCGGGACAGGTGATCTTGATGATGAAATGGTTTTTTTCGTGTTGCATGACACGTCCTCGGGATGATGGCGGCAGCTCATCGCATAGCGAAAAAAATGTCAGCGGACAGCAGGGCTCATCCTTGAGCGCGGTTTCTTGTAGGGAATAAATTATTCCTGTTGATGGCTTTATACGGGGGAAGGGGAGGTGGCGTCTAGGGGGTTTTGGAAAGTTTTTTAACTGGCAGGAATTTTATTGCGGATTTTCAGGGCGCACGCTTTCCCAATGTAGGAGCTGGCTTGCCAGCGAAGGCGCCCGTTCAGTTGATGAATATGTCGACTAATCCACCGCTTTCGCTGGCAAGCCAGCTCCTACAGGGGGCGGTGTGATACCGGGTGGGCGAGGACTACGTTATTCCTTGTCACTCCCGTAATTCATGATCGACAACATCCGGATCGGCACCCGCACCAACTCCTCGGGCCCATGGGGAATTTCCCCCTCGAACGTCAGGCTGTCCCCGGCCTCCATCCGATACAGCTGATTGCCATGCCGATAAATCAGCTCGCCTTCAAGCAGATGAAGAAACTCGGTCCCCGGATGCGAGAAGGTCGGGAACTCCTCGCTCGCGTCATCCATGCTGACCATATAGGCCTCGAAACTCTTCTTCGGCCCACGGGTGTGGTTGAGCAGATGGTAGGTATGACCTTTCTCAGTGCCACGGCGCACGACTTCCATCCCCTGGTCAGCCTTGACCAGCAACGCACTGCCATCCTGCTGGTCGTACTCGCTGAACAACTTCGACAGCGGCAGCCCCAGCACATCGCACAGCCGGCTCAGCGTCTCGAGGCTGGTAGACACCTGGGCGTTCTCGATCTTGCTCAACATGCCCTGGCTGATATCGGCAATCTTCGCCACATCGGACAATTTGAGGTCCTGGGCCTGGCGTTGGCGCTTGATCTGCAACCCCAGGTATTGCTCAAGCTTGAGACGCGGTGCGGTTTCGGTCGGCATAGTCATCAGTCCTGCACACTTTCCGTTCAGTAATATTAGTTTCGCACTGAGAAAGTGCAAATCATTGGCGCTCGGCGCCCATTCCGCTGGGCGTATTCCCATGGGGAAAAGAATTTTCCCATATATACAGTACAAAAGCGCCTTTCTCGACGTTTCAAAGGCGCAATCGCGAATCTGGCAAGGCCTTTGCATTCCTATTGGGAAACTAACTTTCTTTTTAGGAATAAAAAGACAGTCAAGGCCAATCCACAATGTTTTGCCTTTCGCGAGGAGTGACGAGCAATGTTGCCAGCAGAAACCCAGCGCATCATCGACAAGCACGGAATCAAGTACGTGCTTGCGCAGTTTGTGGATATTCATGGTGCGGCCAAGACCAAGTCGGTGCCGATTTGCGGGCTCAAGACCGTCGCCGAAGAAGGCGCGGGTTTTGCCGGGTTCGCGATCAGCGGCATGGGCATGGAGCCTCACGGTCCGGACTTCATGGCCCGCGGCGACTTGTCCACCCTGACCCCGGTACCCTGGCAGCCGGGTTACGGGCGGGTGGTGTGCGTGGGCCATGTCGACGGCCAACCCCATCCCTATGACAGCCGTTATGTATTGCAGCAACAAGTGCAACGCCTGGCAGAAAAGGGCTGGACCCTGAACACCGGCCTGGAGCCCGAATTCAACCTGATGCGCCGCGATGAACAGGGCAAGCTGCAACTGGTCGACCCCAGCGACAACCTGGACAAGCCTTGCTACGACTACAAAGGCCTGTCGCGCTCCCGGGTGTTCCTCGAGCGGCTGACCGAAGCCCTGCAGGCGGTGGATTTCGAGGTCTATCAAATCGACCACGAGGACGCCAACGGCCAGTTCGAAATCAACTACACCTACAGCGACGCCATGACCTCGGCGGATCGCTTCACCTTCTTTCGCATGGCCGCCGGTGAGATCGCCAATGACTTGGGCATGATCTGCTCGTTCATGCCCAAGCCCGATCCGAAACGCGCCGGCAACGGCATGCACTTTCACCTGTCGATCAGCAGTGCCGACAACAAGAACCTGTTCCATGACGCCAGCGATCCGAGCGGCATGGGGCTGTCGAAAATGGCCTATCACTTCGCCGCCGGTTTGCTTGCCCACGGCCCGGCGCTCTGTGCCTTTGCCGCGCCGACGGTCAACTCCTACAAGCGTCTGGTGGTGGGCAACTCGTTGTCCGGCGCGACCTGGGCCCCGGCCTTCATTGCCTTCGGCGCCAACAACCGTTCGGCGATGGTGCGGGTGCCTTATGGCCGCCTGGAGTTCCGCCTGCCGGACGCCGGTTGCAATCCCTATCTGGTCAGCGCCGCGATCATCGCCGCCGGCTTGGACGGCATCGACCGTCAGCTGGAAATCGACCACGTCTGCAATGAAAACCTCTACAGCCTGAGCCTGGAGCAGATCGCCGCGCGGGGCATCAAGACCTTGCCGCAATCGCTCAAGGAAGCGTGCGACGCCCTGGAAGCCGACCCGCTGTTCGCCGAAATGCTGGGCCCGCAGATCGTGGGCGAGTTCATCAAGCTCAAGCGCATGGAGTGGGTGGAATACAGCCGCCACGTCTCCGACTGGGAGATCCAGCGCTACACCGAATTTTTCTGACTCTGTGTTTTGACAACCATTCGGGCACCCGGCACGGCGTCGGGCGTTCACTGCCTCCGAAGGAGCGTTGATATGTGTGGAATCGTAGGTCTGTACCTGAAAAATCCGCAGCTGGAATCCCAGCTCGGCAAGCTCTTTGAACCGATGTTGCAGGCCATGACCGATCGTGGCCCGGACAGTGCCGGTTTCGCCATCTACGGCGATGAAGTGGCCGATGGCTGGGTCAAGCTGACCCTGCAGGCAACCACCGAAGGCTTCGATTGGAAAAGCCTGATGGGCGAACTGGAAGGGCGTCTCGGCTGTTCCCTGGACTGGTTCCAGAACGCCAGCGCCGCGGTGCTGAAGATCCATGCCGAAGAGGCACCGGTGCGTCTGGCCCTCGCTGAGCTGGCGCCAAGCGTGCGCATCATGAGCGCCGGGCAGAGTATCGAAATCCTCAAGGGCATGGGCTTGCCCCAGGAGATTTCCCAGCGCTTCGGCCTGGCCGGGATGAAGGGCAGCCACATTATCGGCCACACCCGCATGGCCACCGAGAGCGCGGTGACCATGGAAGGCAGCCACCCGTTTTCCACCGGCGCCGACCTGTGCCTGGTGCACAACGGTTCGTTGTCCAACCACTACCGCCTGCGCCAGGAACTCAAGCGCGAAGGCATTCATTTCGAGACCGACAACGACACCGAAGTGGCCGCCGGCTACCTGACCTGGCGCCTGCAGCAGGGCGATTCGCTGAAGGAAGCGCTGGATCATGCCCTGGAGGACCTCGACGGTTTCTTCACCTTCGCTATCGGCACCCGTAACGGTTTTGCGGTAATCCGCGATCCGATCGCCTGCAAGCCGGCGATCCTCGCCGAGACCGACGACTACGTCGCCATGGCCTCGGAATACCAGGCGCTGTCGAGCCTGCCGGGCATCGAACACGCCAGGATCTGGGAGCCGGCACCGGCCACCCTGTACATCTGGGAACGCGAGTCAGCTTAAGGAGCGCACACATGAAAACCATCGATCTTTCCACTGCCACCGTGCGTGATCTCAACCAGGCGCTGCACGACCAGGCCATCACCGTTGAAGACCGCGAGTGGGTTGTGACCCATTCGAACGGCAAGCACAACCTCGCGGTCGGGGTGAACCAGGCCGTGTCCATCGATATCCAGGGCCATGCCGGCTACTACTGCGCGGGCATGAACCAGAAGGCTTCGATCACCGTCCACGGCAATGTCGGCGTCGGTTGCGCCGAAAACATGATGTCCGGCTACGTCCGGGTCAAAGGCAGCGCCTCCCAGGCGGCCGGGGCCACGGCCCATGGCGGACTGCTGGTGATCGAAGGCGATGCCGGCGCCCGTTGCGGGATTTCCATGAAGGGCATCGACATCGTGGTCGGCGGCAGCATCGGCCACATGAGCTGCTTCATGGGGCAGGCCGGGCGCCTGGTGGTCTGTGGCGATGCCGGCGATGCCCTGGGCGATTCGTTGTACGAGACCCACATCTATGTCAAAGGCACGGTCGAGTCCCTGGGTTCCGATTGCGTCGAGAAAGAGATGCGCGCCGAGCACCTGGAAGAACTGCAAGTGTTGCTCAACCGTGCCGGTTTCGAGCACAAGGCGGCTGACTTCAGGCGCTATGGCTCGGCCCGTCAGTTGTACAACTTCAAAGTCGATAACGCGTCCGCGTACTGATCCGCGCGAGGAGAACAAATATGAACGACCCAATCAGTCAAAAAGCAGCCACTCCAGTACTGCGCGAGTCCGCCACCTTCGACCGCCTGACCATCCAGGAAATCCAGCGTGCCGCCGAGACCGGCATCTACGATATTCGCGGCGGCGGCACCAAGCGCAAGCTGCCGCATTTCGATGACTTGCTGCTGCTGGGCGCCAGCGTTTCGCGCTACCCGCTGGAAGGCTATCGGGAGAAGTGCGGCACGGATGTGATCCTCGGCAACCGCTTCGCCAAGAAGCCGATCCACCTGAAGATTCCGGTGACCATCGCCGGCATGAGCTTCGGTGCGTTGTCGGCCAATGCCAAGGAAGCCCTGGGCCGTGGCGCGACCATCGCCGGCACCAGCACCACCACCGGTGACGGCGGCATGACCCCGGAAGAGCGCGGCCAGTCCCAGCACCTGGTCTATCAGTACCTGGCCGTCGCGCTACGGCGTGAACCCGGACGATTTGCGCAAGGCGGACGCCATCGAGATCGTCCTGGGCCAGGGCGCCAAGCCCGGTGGCGGTGGCATGCTGCTGGGGATGAAAGTGACCGAACGTGTGGCGGGCATGCGTACGCTGCCGATCGGTGTCGACCAGCGTAGCGCCTGCCGTCATCCAGACTGGACCGGGCCGGATGACCTGGCGATCAAGATTGCCGAGTTGCGGGAAATCACCGATTGGGAAAAACCGATCTACGTGAAGATCGGCGCAAGCCGGCCTTACTACGACGTCAAGCTGGCGGTGAAGGCCGGGGCCGATGTGATCGTGCTCGATGGCATGCAAGGCGGGACGGCGGCGACCCAGGAGGTGTTCATCGAACACGTCGGCATCCCGATTTTGTCGGCCATCCCGCAAGCGGTACAGGCTTTGCAAGAGATGGGTATGCATCGCAAGGTTCAGCTGATCGTCTCCGGGGGTATCCGCAACGGTGCCGACGTGGCCAAGGCCATGGCACTGGGGGCGGATGCGGTGGCCATCGGCACGGCGGCGCTGATCGCCTTGGGCGATAACCATCCACGTCTGGACGAGGAACTGCAGAAGATCGGCTCGGGCGGCGGGCTTTTATGACGACTGGCAGAACGGCCGCGACCCGGCCGGGATCACCACCCAGGACCCAGAACTGTCCAAGCGCCTGGACCCGGTGGAAGGCGGCCGCCGCCTGGCCAATTACCTGCGGGTGATGGTGCTGGAAGCCCAGACCATGGCCCGGGCGTGCGGCAAGTCGCATCTGCATAACCTGGATCCGGAGGATCTGGTGGCGTTGACGGTGGAATCGGCGGCCATGGCCCGGGTACCGCTGGCGGGGACAGCTGGATTCCGGGGGCCGGTTACTGAGACCTGCGCCTGTAGGAGCCAGGCTTGCCGGCGAAGGCGCCCTCAAGATCGCCTTCGCCGCAAGCCTGGCTCCTACAGACGATGATGTTCAACTATTCGAAGAGACCACAACGGTCCGTCGCTTTGCCACTTGCTCACTGCCCGGCACTTCCCATTTCCTTTGCAGGAGCGTTGAACATGGTCAATCGTCCTTTGGGCAAATCCCTTCTCGGCGTGTTGATGGCCGGTGCACTCGTACCGCTCGCGCAGGCGGCCGATGCACCAACTTTGAACACCGGCAGCACCGCATGGATGGTCACCGCCACTGTGCTGGTGCTGTTCATGTGCCTGCCAGGCCTCGCGTTGTTCTACGGCGGCCTGGTGCGGGCGAAAAACATGCTCTCGCTGTTCACCCAGTGCTTCGGCATCGCCGGGCTGGTGGGGGTGCTGTGGGTGATGTATGGCTACAGCATGGTGGTCGACAGCTCCGGCATGGTCGAGGGGCAGGTGACGTTCAATAGTTTTGTCGGTGGCTTGAGTCGGGCCTTCCTGGCCGGCATGACCCCGGACAGCCTGGTCGGCGAAATACCGGAAGGGGTGTTCGTGACCTTCCAGATGACCTTCGCCATCATCACCCCGGCACTGATTGCGGGTGCGTTCGCCGAGCGCATGAAATTCTCGGCGGCGCTGCTGTTCATGGCGCTGTGGTTCACCCTGGTGTATGCCCCGGTGGCGCACATGGTCTGGGGGGGAGCGGGGGCCTTGATGCATAACTGGGGCGTGCTCGATTTTGCCGGGGGCACCGCGGTGCATATCAACGCAGGGGTCGCCGCGCTGGCCGCGTGCCTGATGCTTGGCAAGCGCAAGGGCTACCAGAACACGCCGATGCCGGCCCACAACCTCAGCCTGACCATGGCCGGCGCGGCGATGCTCTGGGTCGGTTGGTTCGGCTTCAATATCGGTTCCGGTGGCGGCCTCAGCGGCACCTCTGGCGTCGTCATGCTCAATACCCAGCTGGGTGCTTGCGCCGGGATTCTCGGCTGGATGTTCACCGAGTGGTTCAAGGTCGGCAAGCCGAGTGCCCTCGGCCTCGCCAGCGGTGCCCTGGCCGGTCTGGTAGGGATCACCCCGGCATGCGCCTATGTGGGCGTCGGGGGTGCATTGGCCATCGGTCTGTTGTGCGGGGTGTTCTGCTACCTGAGCGTCACCGTGCTCAAGCGCCGCTTCGGTTATGACGACAGCCTGGATGTATTCGGCTTGCACGGCATTGGCGGGATGATCGGCGCGGTGCTGACCGGGGTCTTCTGCGTGCCGTCCCTGGGCGGCCTGGTGGAAGGCGTGACCATGGGCGCCCAGGTCGTGGCGCAAATCAAGGGTGTGCTGATGACAACGGTGTATTGCTTTGTCATCAGCTGGATCATTCTCAAAGTGGTCAATGCGCTGGTCGGCTTGCGGGCCCATGAGTCGGTGGAGGACATGGGGCTGGACCTGGCTGAGCACAATGAGCGTGCTTACAACCATTGAGCATGATGGTTGATCGATATCTCGCTTGAGCTCGCGAAAAAACCCTGTCGTTGCCGGCAGGGTTTTTTTCCATGTACAGCGTCCAGCTCACCCCGACACCGGCACACTCACCACCTGCGGTCCGCCAAGCTGCACGGCACGCTGCAACTGGCTGGCGATCAAGGTGTTCTTCAGCAGATACGCAATCGTCATCGGCCCGACACCGCCCGGCACCGGCGTGATTGCACGGGCGACGGTGCGCGCGCTGGCGTAATCGACATCGCCCACCAGACGAGGGCCGGATTCGCCGGCAATCCGATTGATCCCGACATCGATCACCACGGCCCCGGGCTTGAGCCAACTGGCATCGATCAAATGCGGCCGACCCACCGCAGCAACCACGATGTCCGCCATACGGCACAGCGTCGGCGCATCGACGCTGCGCGAGTGCACCACGCTGACCGAGCAGTCGGCCTGCAGCAGCAGGGTGGCCATCGGCTTGCCGACGATGTTCGAGCGGCCGATGACCACCGCGTGCAAGCCGCTCAAGTCACCGCAGGTTTCACGCAGCAGCCGCATGCAGCCGCTGGGCGTGCAGGGCGTCAGCACTTCGATGCCTTGCACCAGGCCGCCGACGTTTTCCCGATGAAAACCGTCGACGTCCTTGATCGGGTGAATGGCATGGATCACCGCCTGCTCGTCGATATGCGCCGGCAAGGGCAATTGCACCAGGATGCCGTTCACCGAGGCGTCGGCGTTTAACTGTGCAATCAGCTCCAGCACCTCGTTCTGGCTGGCATTTTCCGCCAGGCGGTGCTCCAGGGATCGGATGCCGACCTCCTTGGCCCGTAGCAGTTTGTTGCGCACATAGACTTCGCTGGCCGGGTCTTCACCGACGAGCAGTACGGCCAGGGCCGGATAAATCTGTTCTTCGGCCAGGGCCAGGACTTCTTCCCGAACCTCGTCGAGAACCCGGGCGGAGATGGCTTTGCCGTCGATATCGCGGGCAAGTGCAGGGGGGGTGCTGATCAAAAGAGTCACCGTCGTCTTGATTGAAAAAGGGGCGAAATGATCATCGGGGCGTCGTTGCGCCCCGATGGTCTATCAGAGACCTGCAGGCAAGTGCGTTCAGGCTACCAGTTGATGGCAGCCGTACACCACCAGAACACCCGCGATCAGTGTGGCATAAGGCAACCAGCCGGCGCGTTTCTGACCGGCATCGGCCTGGATATACAGGTCGTTGAGCATCGCTTCAGGGAAGCGTCCGCGGTCCTGCACATAGTGGCGGTAGCAGAATACCGGCAGGATCAACAGCGCCAGCAGCAGGCCGGTCATCAGGGTTCCGGCGCCCCAGATATCGGCGCCCAGGCCCATGCAGGCCAGGTTGACGAAACTCAGTACACCGCCGGCCACCAGCAGCACGGTGGGGGCCTTGTACGGGCGTACCCAGTCCGGACGGTCCAGGCGATGGATCCAGCCGGCGTTGAGGTTGAGGAAGTTGAAGATGATGTAGCTGACGTTGGAGGCCGCGAGCACGAACACGTAGTCGGACATCAGTAACAGCAGCAGGTTGAACGACAGGTCGGTCCACATGGCGGCGGTCGGTGCCCCGTGTTCGTTGGTGCGGCCCAGGTATTTGGGCAGCCAGCCGTCCACCGACGCCTGGTACAGGGTGCGGGACGAGCCGGACATCGAGGTCATGATCGCCAGCAAGGTGGCAAGCACCAGCATGATCAGCACGATATTGGCCACCAGCTTGCCGCCGCCGATGCTGTCCGCCATGACCTGGCCGACACCCATGCCGCTGTAGATCGCCGGCGACAACAGGCCGCTGTAGACCGCCGGTGTGACCACCGCGCCGCTGGCGTCGAGCACCGCCGGTGTCACCAATTGGCCAAGACCGAGACTGCCCTGAAAGGCCAGGGGCACCAGGGTGAACACCAGGATGCACAACAGGCCGGCATAGAAGATCGCCTTGAAGGTGTCGCGCTTGGGGTCCTTGAATTCCCGGGTGTAGCACACCGCCGTTTCGAACCCGTAAGTCGACCACGCGGCCATGAACAGCCCGCCGGCCATCAGCGACCAGCCGGAAATGTCCCAGGTGCCGTCGATGACTTGCCCGGCCGCGTCATGGGCCAGGGGGTACAACGGCAGGAAGTTGGCCTGGGCCGCATCCCCGGTGAACAAGGGCACTACGCCCACCAGCAGCAAGGGAATCAGCGAGGTCACGCCGAGCACCAGGGTCAGGCGTGCCGAGCGCAGGATGCCGCCATGCTGCACGGCGAACACGGTCAGTAGGATCAGCAGGCCGATGGCGAAGGTCGCGTTGATCCGCAGCGACAGGCCGCTCTTGATCCAGCCCAGGTCGAGCAAGGTCAGTTGCCAGGTGTTGATCAGTGCATCGGCGGGAAACAGCGCGGTGAGGATGTAACCGGCCGCCAGCCCTGAACCGATCGACAGCACGGGCGACCAGGCCAGCCAGTTGCACCACACCGACACCGGTGCGATCAACTTGCTGTAACGCACCCAGGCGACGGCGCCATAGACCGAGGCACCGCCGGACTTGTGCGGGAACAGCCCGGCGATTTCGGCGTAGGTGAAAGCCTGGATAAAACCGAACAGGATCGACACGATCCAGACGATCCAGGCCGGTTTGCCGACCGTGGCGGCAATCGCGCCGATAGAGAACAGCACCAGGGCGGGCACGCCACTGGCGACCCAGAACGCCCCGCGCCAGTCGATCTTGCGCTGCAGGCTGCCCGTTGAACCGGCGGCCTGGGGTACGGCCTCGAACGTAGTCGCTTCCATCTTCGTATTCCCATGTTTGAGTAGAGCGAGTCCTGTAGGAGCCGGCTTGCCGGCGAAGGCGATGTAATGTTCGGAATCGCTTTCGCTGGCAAGCGCTCCTACAGGTGCGGGTATGGGCAGGAAACAGTGAGTGTGAAGCCGATCAACTGCGTACCCGGCTCTTGTCCGGGTCGTAGAAAATCTCGGCGGTGACCGTGGCGCTGATGCGCTTCTGCAGGCCGTCGACTTTGCCGATATCCAACACCGTGCCGACGTCGGCACAGGCCACGTCGACCCGGCACAACGCGATGTTGCTGGCCAGCAGTGGCGAGCGGCAGGCACTGGTGATGACCCCGACCTGGGCCCGACCGCGGTACACCGGGTCACCGTGGTGGGCGCCTTCATTGCCACTCAATTGCAGGCCCACCAGCTTGTGGGCCGGATGAGCGCTGCGCCGCAGCAGGGCCTCGCGACCGATGAAATCATCGGTCTTGCTCTTCAGCGGTACGCTGAAACCGATACCGGCCTCGAACGGATCGGTCTGGTCGCTGAACTCGTAGCCGGCAAAGATCAGCCCGGCTTCGATGCGCAGCATGTCCAGCGCTTCCAGGCCCAACGGCACCAGGCCAAAGGGTTGGCCCAGGGCCCAGATCCGGTCCCAGACTTGCCCGGCATCCTCGGGCTGGCACCACACTTCGTAACCCAGTTCGCCGGTGTACCCGGTGCGCGAGATCATCAGCGGGCAACCGTCGTAACCGTCCAGGCGACCCACCAGAAAACGGAACCAGCCCAGGCTTTCCAGGCTCGGCTGATCAGGCGCGGTCCAGACCATCTGCTTGAGCAGCTCACGACTCATCGGGCCTTGCACCGCGAGGTTGTGGATCTGTTCGCTGGCGGACTTGACCCAGACTTTCATGCCGAGCTTGTGCGCCTGCTCGCGCAGCCAGACCCCGGCGTAGTCTTCGCCGCAGATCCAGCGGAAATTGTCCGCGCCCAGGCGCAGCAAGGTGCCGTCGTCGAGCATGCCGCCGTGCTCGTGGCACATCGCCGAGTACACCACTTGCCCCACTGCCAGGCGCCGCACATCGCGGGTCAGGCAGTACTGCAGCAAGGCTTCGGCGTCGGGGCCGATGATTTCGAATTTGCGCAGGGCGGTCAGGTCCATCACCGCCACCCGTTCGCGGCAACCCAGGTATTCCTCGATCGCGCCATAGCCGTCATAACGCAATGGCAGCCACCAGTTGCGGTAGTCGACGAAACTGCCGGTCAAGGCGCGGGTGCGTGAGTGGAACGCGGACTCACGGGTAAGGATCGGGTCGGCATCGGCCGTGGTTCGAGTGCTCATGGCGATGGAAAAACGCTCCTTTTCGCTGTAGATGCGGACATGGATATCGCTCGGGTTCCAGCCATTGGCCGGGTCGATGTCATCCGGGCACGAGGTGCTGGCGCACAGCAGGTCGGTCATGGCCCGCAGCAGCACGTAATCGCCTGGACGCGACCAGGGTTCATCCAGGGTCATCTGCTGGTGCGCGTCGATCCCGGTATTGAAGAAGAAGTTGATCGCCGGCCAGCCATTACGGGCCTTCACCCCATGGGGCGAAAGCACCTGGCTGAGGTTGTCGCTGCAGTTGTCGTGCCCGAAGTAGCCATGGCTCTCGTAGTAGCGTGCGGCGCAGGCCAGGGCGAAGGAATCGTGGCGGCCGACGGTGTCACGCACCACCTCGAGCATCGGTTGCATCTGCCGGTCGAAGAATTTCGAAAACAGACCCGGTGCCGGGTAGGCGCTGCCGTTCAGCGTGCGGGTGACGGTCTGGTCCAGGTCCAGCTCCAGGCCGCGATCCAGTGCCCGTCGATCCAGGGCAACGAAGTCGGAACACTGGCGCCCGGCGACATCCAGCACCTGCACATACTGACCTTCGCCGACGGTGTAACTGTGGGCGGTGCCGGCACCGAGGGTGAACTCGTCGAGTAGCTCGCCCAAGGGTTCGGGCAACGCGGGGAGCAGCAGCGGCGAGGGATTGGCCCGAGTCACCCATAACCTGAGTTCGCTGGGCCGGTATTGCCGGTCGACGGCGGTCGGTCCGGCGGGTGCCGCGACGATCACGAGTAGCTCATCGTCGCGACGAAGCGGCGACTGAAATCGGCGGGGCTGTCCTCGTCCCAGAGTGAGGCGGCGCTGGGCAGGTGTCGTGGATCAATCGCGCGTCGGATCAGCGCATCGCCAATGCGGCGCGACTGCAAGGTCGGTTCGGCGAGCCGTGCGCCGATAAACCCGCAGGCCGTCGAACCGCTTAGCGCCCAGGCGGCCAGGGCGCTGCGCCCGAGCCTGTCCATGGCCAGCAAATGGCAAGGTTGTCGGCCTTCGAGGTCGATCACTTGCAGGCTGTCGCCGGGCTGCAGCGCGACAGAGTCAGGCCGCCGGCGGCCACCCGATAGCGCTCCAGGGCCGGGGCCCGGGCAAAGAGTCCGGGCTCCCGCGGGCGGGAAACACGAGGTGCGTTCATGGCGAGGCTCCCGGGTCAACCGATCGACTTGACGGACATCGGCGGTCCGGCGAGGTACGCCGCCATGGAGTCGTCAAGGGCATGCAGCCAAGGCGTGTGGTGGGGCGGCGACTGGGTGCCGGTCATCAGCGAGCGATAGGACTTGTCGCGGTAACCCATGATGTCGTGGGCCTTGTCGTGCTTCCAGTGCAGGAAGGTGTCGTTGACCGCGGCGATATCGAAGTTCGGGTAATCGGTGGCGTCCACCAGCTGCTGGATGTAGGCGCCCTGGAATTCAAACATTTGCTGGTTGGTTTCCAGTGTCTGTTCCCGTGCGTGCCAGTGCAGGCTGTCGGCGATCATCTCGGCCTGGCTCGGCAGCTGGAGGCGTCCGAGGATCACGTCGCGGGCGTACCAGGCCTGGGCGTCGAACATGTTGAACGAGTACCACTGGTCCTGCATGCCGAGGTAGATCAGTTGCGGGTTGGGCTCCCAGAAAATGCCCTTGTACAGGTTCATCGGCCATAGCCGGTTGTCGGTCTTGAGGCACAGTTCGTCCGGCAGGAAGGGGAAGTGGTGTTTGTAGCCGGTGCACAGGATCACCGCATCGATGTGCTTGTGGGTGCCGTCGATAAAGTACGCGCGGTTTTTTTCCAGGCGCTGCAACAGCGGTTTTTCTTCCCAGTTGGCGGGCCAGTCATAGCCCATGGGGGCGGTGCGGTAGCAGCTGGTGATGCTGCGGGCGCCATACTTGTAGCACTGCGAGCCGATGTCTTCGGCGGAATAGCTGCTGCCGACGATCAGCAGGTCCTTGCCCTTGAACTCCAGTGCTTCGCGGAAATCATGGGCGTGCAGGATGCGTCCGCCGAACTGCTCGAATCCGGGGAAGTACGGCATCTTCGGCGTCGAAAAGTGCCCGCAGGCGTTGATCACATAGTCGAACTCTTCCGAGGTTCGGGTATCGCTGCCGTGGTCGTGGGCAACCACCGTGAAGCGGCGAGTCTCTTCGTCAAAGGTGACCTGGCGCACCACATTGTTGAAACGGATGTAGTCGCGAACCCCGGCTTTTTCGACGCGGCCCTTGATGTAGTCCCACAGCACCTCCCGGGGCGGGTAGGAGCCGATGGGGCGACCGAAATGTTCTTCGAAGGTGTAGTCGGCGAACTCCAGGCATTCCTTCGGGCCGTTCGACCACAAATAGCGGTACATGCTGCCGTGCACCGGTTCGCCGTGTTCATCCAGGCCGGTGCGCCAGGTGTAATTCCACATGCCACCCCAGTCTTGCTGTTTTTCATAGCAGACCAGTTCCGGGATGGGCGTTCCCTGGTCCCTGGTCGATTGAAATGCCCGCAGTTGAGCCATGCCGCAAGGGCCGGCGCCGATGATTGCTACGCGTGTGGTCATGGTCGTTTCTCGTGGCTGTGAATCGGAAAAAAGGCTCGCTCAGCGAAAAATCACCGTCTTGTCCTGGTTGATGAACACCCGGTGTTCCAGGTGGTATTTCAGGGCTTTGGAAAGCGCCACGGTTTCGGTGTCGCGGCCGATGGCAACCAGCGAATCGGGCAGGTGCGTGTGGTCGACGCGCTGGATTTCCTGCTCGATGATCGGCCCCTCGTCGAGGTCCGAGGTGACGTAGTGGGCGGTGGCGCCGATCAGTTTCACGCCGCGGTCGTAGGCCTGGTGATAGGGCTTGGCCCCCTTGAAGCCGGGCAGGAACGAGTGATGGATGTTGATCGCCCGCCCGGACAACTGCTGGCACAAACCATCGGAGAGAATCTGCATATAGCGGGCGAGCACCACCAGGTCGGTCCGGGTGTCCTCGACGATGCGCATCAATTCGGCTTCCTGGCCGGCCTTGCTGTCCTTGGTGATCGGCAGGTAGATGAAGCGGATACCTTCGCGTTCGGCCATGGCGCGCAGGTCCAGGTGATTGGAGACCACGGCGGTGATGTGCATGTCCATCTCGCCCTTGCGATGGCGGTACAGCAGGTCGGTCAGGCAATGGTCGAACTTGCTGACCATCAGCAGCACCCGGGTCGGCTGGCTGCTGCAGAACAGTTGCCACTGCATGTCGAAGCCGCCGGCCATGTCCCCCAGGTCTTCGCGCAGGGCACCGATATCGCCGGTCACGCCAGTGTTGAAGCGGAACACCGCGCGCATGAAAAACTGCCCGGTGAACTCGTCGTCGAATTGCGCCAGTTCGCTGATGTAGCACTGCTGCCGGGCCAGGCATGTGGTGATCGCGGCGACGATGCCGGACGCTGCCGGGCAGTTGATCTTGAGGATGTAATGTTCGTTGGAGGTGTCCATTGAAGGTTCCCTGATTGCAAGTGAAGGGGCGGCTCAGCCCTTGGCTGTGCGCTTGGTTTTTTCCGGGTCGTCGAAGGGCAGGGCGTGGGTCACGGCGGCGCTTTCCAGGCTGCCGCGCACCTGCAGGGCTATGCCGGGAAGCGCGCAGGCAAGGCTCATCCGGGCGATGGCCATGGAGCGTTTGCTCAGGCGCGAATACATGCCGCAGGTGATCACCCCGACTTGCCGGTCGCCCTGCCACAGGGTGTCGCCGGCTTCGGCGGCGCGTACGCCGTCGAGCAACACGCCGGTGATCCTGAAGCGCTCCTGGCCGCGCAGGCGAAAGTGCTCCTCGGCGCCGCGGAATTCGCGCTTGTCCGGGGAGACGGTGAAATCCAGGCCCATTTCCCACAGGGTGTCGCCGGCCTTCTGGTCGGCGAAGGGGTACATCTGCGAGTTGTCGTAGGGGAAGAACATCAGCGAACTTTCCACCCGCAACCAGTCCAGGGCGGTGAAGGCGCACGGGATGATGCCAAGGCTCGCGCCCTGTTCGAGGATGCTGTCCCACAGCGCCGGGGCATCGGCGGCCTTGCAGAAAATTTCGTAGCCGCGCTCGCCGGTGTAGCCGGTGCGCGAGATCATCACCGGGCGGTCGAACAGGCGGGTTTGCAGGTGATGGAAATAGGGCAGCTGACGGATCCCGGGGACGTGCTCGGCGAGAAAATCCACCGCCAGCGGGCCTTGCAGCGACAGGTCGTGCAGGTCGTCGTCGAACAGCACGGCCACCTGGCGACCCTGGGCTGAACGCACCAGCATTTCGTGACCGCTTCCGGCCCCGTGCACCACCATGAACGCGTTGGGCCCGGTGCGATAGACGATGCAGTCATCGACGAACTTGCCGTCCTCGTCGAGCATCGAGGCGTACACCGACTTGCCGGGGTACAGCTTGGCGATGTCGCGGGTGGTGGCCCATTGCAGCAGGCTCTCGGCATGGGGGCCGACGTAGTGGACTTTCTTCAGCCCGGACACATCCATCAGCCCGGCGCGGGTGCGGATCGCCTGATGGTGATCGGCAAGATCGCTGCTGTAGGTCCAGGCCGTGCCCATGCCGTTCCAGTCTTCGAGGTTCGAGCCGAGTGCGCGGTGCCGTTCGGCCAATGCGGAAATACGCCATGAGTGAGCCATGTGAGGATCCTTGTCGAAAAAAAATGGGTGGGGGTCAGGCCTGGTCGAAGCGGCTCAGCCACTCGACCAGGGTCGCTCGGTAACGGCTCATACCCTTGTAGTCGGCGATCGGCTCGGGCAGGTCGCGCAGCACACGGTGCAGGCGGCAGCCCCAGCCGGGCTGGGTGACCAGCTCGTCCATGCTGATCAGGTAGGTGCGGATGCTGAACATCACCGCATTGCTGCGCGGCAGGCGGGCCATCACTTGCAACTCGACCCGCAGATGCACCTGTTGCCCGACGTTTTCGGCGGTGATGCGGCCGCGGTCGGCGCCCCATTCATGGAAGGTCTCGGGGGAAGAATCCAGGCGCGGGTTGATGGTCAGCGTCCAGTCAGGCGCCGTACCGGCTGCCCCGCCTGCAGGTTGAGCAGGTACTTCAGCGCGCGGTCGAACACACCCATCTGGTGGGCCATCGGTACCGGCGAATGCCACTGCTTGAAACTCATGCCGGCGTCGAAGGCCAGTGACCAGTCGGCCGGGCAGGTGACCAGCCCGGCGTCCATGTACAGATCGCCGTCGCGTTGATCGAGCAGGGCGAAATCCCCCTGCACCTGGCGGCCGATGAACTCCAGCGGCTCGCAGGGCAGGCTCGTGGCATCACCGAACACGAAGCGCTGATCGATATCCAGCAGCTGGTTGCGCCAGTGCCAGTCGTCACCCACACGCTCAAGGCTGAACCATTGCGGATAGTCGGCGGCGAGGTGTTCCATGAGCATCTGCAGTGCATCCCAGGCGGCTACCTGCATGTGCGGCATCACCAGGTAGCGGCGCGGGTCCTTGTCCAGCACCAGGGCGCGCTCGGCCATTTCCGAACGGTAATGTTCGTCGATGTCGAAGCCGTGCTGGTAAACCGAGCCGGGATCCCGGGACGTTGCCGGCTCGATGTTCACCGAGTACAGGTAGCTGTCCTCGGTGAAGGGGAATGGGAAACGGCGGATGGCCGTGGGGCTGTTGCGAAAACTGAAGTCGTCTCGATAGCTCTGCACGGGGGTTGCTTGAATGGTCATGGTCGACTCCTAAAGATCCAGCGAAACGCATTGGCCGCGGCCACGAGAGACACAGGGCATGAGAAAGCCGTCCTGTTCAGCGGGGCTGAGGAAGTTGTCGCGGTGTTCGATGTCGCCGCCCCGGTGGCGGGTCATGCATTGGCCGCAGACGCCGCCACGGCACAGGTTGGGGATCTGCAGGCCGGTCGATTCCAGGGCTTCGAGCAGGCTTTGTTCAGCCCCGACCCGCAGGCGGCGGCCGCTGCGCAGCAGTTCGACGTCGAAGGCCTGACCCGGCTGTGCGCCATTGAAGGCTTCCCAATGCACCCTCCCGGGAGGCCAGCCGAGGGCCGTGGCCTGTTGCCGTACCGCGTCGAGCAACGGTGGCGGGCCGCAGGTGTACACATGGCTGCCCAGCGGCCGGTCGCGCAGGATCCGGCTCAGGTCCGGGCGACTGGCGTAGGTGTGCAATCGCGAACCCAGTCGCTGTTGCAACTGATCGACGGTAGGCATCGCTCAGCCCGGGGCGATACAGGTAGTGCAATTCGAAGTGGGCCTGGCGTTGTTCCAGGGCCGCGATGTAGGCCATGAACGGTGTGATGCCAATGCCCCCGGCGATCAGGATGTGCAGGCTGGCGGTCGAGTGCAGGGCGAACAGATTGGCCGGCGGCGAGATCTGCAGCCTGTCGCCGACCCGGACCTGGCGATGCAGGTAGTGCGAGCCGCCGCGGGAGACGTCCTGCAGGCGTACGGCAATGCGGTAGAGCTGGCTGTGCGCCGGGTCGCCGGTCAGTGAATAGGCATTGCGAACATTGCCCGCCGCCAGCGGCAGGTGAACCTGCACATGACTGCCGGGGGAAAAACCTGGCAAGGGTCCGGCGCATGATTGCAGGGTGAACTCGCGCACCACCGGGCTGAGCATTCTCGCCGCGCTGACCTGCACCTCGAGGACCGCGCTCATGGCCGGGCTCCGGCGTAAGGCTGGTCGGGGTTGGTGCAGACGCCCAGGTATGCCCCCAGGCGCCTGGAAAAGTGCTCGCGCACTTCCAGCCCGACCGCGCAACCGATGCAGGTCAACAGCGGCTCCGGCCCGGCAGCCTGGGTCAGGCCGCAGTGCACGCAATACACCAGGCGCGGGCGGCAAGCGTGCGGATGATGTCGATCTCATCATCTTCCAGCCCGACGCTGCGGGCCTCGCCATGGATCCGCCAGATAAAGGCCTCGTCGCCCATGATGTAGAGCTGGCTGCCGACGGTGGCACTGCCCAGCATCTGCTGCAGGCGCGGGGTGAAGTCGGCGTTCTCGCCATTGAGCACCAGGGGCTGTTCAAGGGCGCCGACAACGGGGGCGCAGGCCGCCGCCGATTGCATGACCACAAGGTGCCGGGTGGCGGTATCGCGGGGCAGTGGCTGGCGATAGCGCGGGAGGCTGTGAAGTCGGTCCGGGGCGGCGCTGTGTCTATCCGTCATGTGGGCTTTCCTGGCTGATCCGCGCCTGTCGAAAGGCGAGAAAGGTGGCGTTGGACAGAGAATTTGTTTCCTGTTGGGGAAGATACTTTCCTATGGGGAAAATCTTCTCAATCCGGAAAAAGGGCTATGTCTTTGGAGATAAGCCGTGCGCGACACCGGTTCGGGGCATGGAAGTTGCTGGTCTCCCGGTTCAGGGCTGAGCAGCCGGACGGGGGAGTTATCGAGAGTGCGAACACGACCGCAGTGGTGGCCGCTCTGGTGGGGGCGTATCCGCCCCGATCAGGCACGCAGCGTGCGCAGGTTGTTGGCCGGGTTGCCCCTGAGCCAAATGCACGCTGACGTGCTGGCGACTTTTCTGGACCGTTTCGACGCACTGCTGCCCGGCTGCAGACTGAATCTGATCCTGGGCGGCGAAGACCTGGGGCCGGCACGGCGTGCATCGCTTGAGGGCTGTAGGGGCGTGGAACGCTGTCCCTGGCGTGACGGGGCACTGACGGATACGGCTCAAGTCTGTGGCCCTTGCCGGCAGCGGGGCGTGCATCGCCTGCTGTGTGCCTTTTCGCCCAGTGACGATTCGGGCAACGGGGTGTTGCTGCTCGATAGCCCACGACCGGTTCACGCCAGCTGGCGCCCCTTGCTGGAGGAGGCGGCGCAGGCGGTCGGCGTCACGGTACGCTTGCGTTGCCACAGCCGTGAGCAACAGCGCAAACAGGCCACGTTCCAGCACGGTGCCCTGGCCCGTGAACTGCACGATTCGGTGGCGCAGCAGTTGGGTTACCTGGCGTTCCAGGCGCACTTGCTGCGCACGCAACCGGGCACGCCTGCGCACGCTACTGCCGTGTTGCAGGAATTGTGCGGCGGCCTGAGCCAGCTGCAACGCCAGGTGCGCGAGCTGATCACCAGCGCGCGCCTGACCATGGACGGGCGCTCGCTGCGTCAGGCCCTGGCCGACTCCGTCGCCGAGTTCTCGCGGCGCTGCATCATCGTTTTCGAACTGGACAATCGCCTCGCCGACGATGCCTTGGGCCCGGAAACCGAACTGCAGATTTTGCAGATCATTCGCGAGGCACTGGCCAACGCGGTGCGCCATTCCCATGCGAGGCATGTGCGCATCGAATTGCGGCAAAGCCAGGACGGCGATATCGCGGTATCCGTGGAGGATGACGGCATCGGCCTGAGCCCGGCGTCGGGGGAGGACAACCATTTCGGCCTGGCGATTATCCGCGAGCGCGCCGCGAGCATCGGCGCCCGGCTGACCATTGAAGCGATCCGCCCGCACGGGGTTCGCGTACACCTTGGCCTTTGCCACCACCAGGACCAGCCACAGGGGAGTTTCGATGGACTGCACGACCTTATTACTGATCGATGATCACCCGCTGTTTCGCAAGGGCCTGGCGCAGCTGTTCGGCGCCAGCGATGACTTCGAAGTGGTGGGGCAGGCCGCCAGTGGCCGCGAAGGCATCAACCTGGCCGTGAGCCTGGCGCCGCAGCAGGTGCTGCTGGATCTGCACATGCCTGGCTTGAGCGGCTTGCAGGTGCTCGATGAACTGCGGCAGTTGCGCCTCGATTGCCAGGTGGTGGTGCTCACCGCGTCGATGGATCGCGCCGAGCTGTTGACGGCCCTGCGCCTGGGGGCCAGCGGCTATGTGCTCAAGGAGACCGAGCCCGATGCGTTGTTGGCCTACATGCGCAACTGCCACAAGGGCGCGATCGTCCTGGATTCGACCCTGGTGGCCCTGCTGGCCGATCAACGCGAGTCGGCGCACCGGCCGGCACAGGATCCGGATCCGCTGGACACCGGCAACCTGACCGAACGCGAGGGCCAGACCCTGGCCCTGATCGCAGCCGGCATGAGCAATAAACAGATCGCCCGGGAACTGGGGATCAGCGATGGCACGGTCAAGATCTATGTGCGCAATCTGTTGCAGAAGCTTGGCCTGCACTCGCGCCTGGAGCTGGCGGCGTGGGTCCACAACGGCGCGTCCGTGCGACACGAGGAGCGGCATTAGATGATGGATCAGCCTGAGGCATGTGTGCAGGCATCGTCCTTGCACCTGATGGATCGCTTTCCGGCGGCGCTGCTGGAACTGCGGGATAACGGGCAGATCGCCCACTTCAACCTGGCCTGGGTTCGAGCTGATGGATCGGCCGGGCCGGAGCGTAATCTCGTCGATTACGTGCACCACGAAGACCGTTCATTGTGGCGCCAGGCCCTGCATGAACTGCGCCGGCGCCCCGAGACCTGCTTCAACCAGCGGCTGCGCTTCGTCCACCCTTCGGGGGAACTGCGCTGGTTCGACGTCAGCCTCAGGCGCGGCGCTCAAGGTTTCTATCTGGTGGCCGGGGACATTACCGCGCACAAACGCCGCGAGATCGCCTTGCAGGCCAGCCAGCGCAGCAGCATGAGCCTGCTGGACAGCATGCCCGGGCTGATCTACCGCGGCCGCAACAACCGCGACTGGACCATGGAATTCGTCAGTGCCGGCTGCCTGCAACTGACCGGCTATCCCCCAGAGCGGCTGGTGGACAACCATGAGTTCACCTACAACAGCCTGATCCTGGCGCAGGATGCCGATTACGTCTGGCGCGAGGTGCAATATGCCTTGTCGCGACAGGAACCGTTCGAACTCGATTACCGGATTCGTTGCGCCGATCAGTCGATCAAGCATGTCTGGGAAAAAGGTGTCGGGATCTATGCCGACACCCGGGAAGTGCTGGGTATCGAAGGCGCGATTTTCGAACGCAGCACTCGCCTCCAGTGACGAGTGCGGCTTGCCCCCTGGCGACAGGGGGCCGCGGGCCTCAGGTTGCGTGGTGGGCATTGCACCCGGTGTGGTAGATGTTCAGGCGGTGATCACGACAGCTCGCCAACCCCCTGGGCGCGCTTGCCGAGCTTCATCAGCCCGTAATAGCTGATGGCTGGCACCAGCAGCCCGACCAGCCACGCCAGATCGACACCGTCCAGCGCGGTAGCGACCGGGCCGACGTACAGCGTGGTGTTCATGAACGGGATTTCCACGGCTATCGCCAGCAGGAAACTGCCGCAGGCAATCCAGTTGACGCGTCCGTAGATCCCGTCCAGGTCGAAGATGTCGGCGATCCGGTACTGGCCTTTGCGCAGGCAGTAGTAGTCCACCAGATTGATCGCCGTCCAGGGGATCAGGAAGTAGCTCATGAAGAAAATGAAGTTGAGGAAGAAGCTGATGAAGTCGTCCTGGCTGATGGTGCACAGCGCTGTGGCCACCAGGCTGATCACCAGCATGAACAGGCCGCGCACCCGCGGCGTCACCTTGAGCCGGGTAAAGGGTTCGATCACGGTGATGGTCGACATGAAGGCGCCATACAGGTTGAAGACATTGATCGACACCTGGCCATACAGGATGAAGACGAACAGCAGCAACGCGCCGCTGCCGAACAACCCGGCGACATGACTGCCGACGTTGCTGGAGAAATCGCTGATGCCGACGCTGAGCATCGCCCCCAGAATCATCATCCATGCACCGCCGCTGACCGTGCCGGCATAGCTGTACCAGAACACCTTGGCGGTCGGCGTGTTGCTCGGCAGGTAGCGCGAGTAGTCGGCCACATAAGGCGCATAGGACAGTTGCCAGGTCACGGCAATGCTCACCGCCACCAGGAACTTCGATAGCGAAAAGCCCGTCGGCAGCCATTGTTCGGCGGGGATCGGCAGTTGCAACGCGAGCAGCGTGGCCGCGACGAACACCAGCAGCGAAAGCAGCGACAACAGCTTCTGCAGGCGATGGATCAGCCGGTAGCCAAACAGCGCGACGACGAAGCACAGTGCACCGATCAGGTAGATATTACCGGTGGCCGGCAGCGGGCTGACCGACTCCATGGCCTGGGCGGCGAGCAAGGTATTGCTGACGAAGAATCCCAGGTAGATCAGCATGACGAACAGCAGCGGCAACACCGCCCCCAGCACACCGAATTGCGCCCGGCTCTGGATCATTTGCGGAATACCCAGTTTCGGTCCCTGGGCGGAGTGGGAGGCCATGAAAATCGCCCCCACCAGCGAGCCGACAATAATCGCCAGCGCACTCCAGAACAGGTTCAGCCCCATGACCACCGGCAATACGCCGGAAGCGATGGTGGTGATGTTCATGTTGGCGCCGAACCAGATGAAGAACAGCGAGCCGGGTTGGCCGTGGCGTTCAGCCGCGGGGATGAAATCGATGCTGCGTTTTTCGACTTGCATGGCGATCACTCCTGGGTCTGGACGAGGCGGGTTTGCAAACGGGCGATGGTGCTTTCCAGTTGGTGGGGCTGGTAGGCGAATTCATCCGGCTGCCCGGGGACCAGGCTCAAGTAGTCTTCACCCTCGAGGGCGCGCAGGCATTGCTCGCCGGTGAGGATTTCCAGAGCGTAGACCCAGTTGGCCATGATCAGCAGTGCCGAGTAGTGCCCGGCCAGCGTGGTCGTGGTGCAGGCGTCGCTGACCAGGCGAATGGCATAACCCAGGGCGAAGGCATCGAACACCGTGCTCAGTACACAGACATCGGTCAACACGCCGCAGACGATCAGGGTGTCGACTCCAAGCGCCTTGAGTTGATTGTCCAGGTCAGTGCGGTGGAAGGCGCTGTAGCGACCCTTGTCGAAGACGAGTTCATCGGGCCGCGGTGCCAGGCGCTCGATGATTTCCACTTGCCGGGTACCGGCGCGATAGCTGCTCGGGCCGCCGTCGGCCGCACGTGGTTCGCCGCGCGGCAAATCACTGCCGTCGGCCTGATTGATGTGGCGGGTATAGATGACAGGGACCCGCCGACGGCGGGCGGACTCGAGCAGGGCGGCCGTATTGGCCAGCACCGGGTCGAAATTTTCCAGGACGAAGCCGTCCTCTTGCTGCATGTCGATGATCAACAGCGCGTTATTGTTGTTCATTGGGCAAACCTGATCATGGGCCGGAACACATTGCACCGGGCACGCCGCGCGATGGCGCGACGTGAGGTGCGTGGAGTCTTGTTCGGGGCTCAGTGAACTATTTGCCAGAAGCCGTTCTGTTTGGCGGAAACGCTGGCGCTCAGGCGCTTGAGATGGATATGCGAAGCGGTCCATTCGCCGCGCAGGTAAGCCTGCTCGGCGCCGGAGGAAAGTGTGAGTGATGGGAGACGACCATTGAGCATCGGAATCGACCCTGCACGTCAGTCAACCCCCGGGCTTCGCGTCCCGGGGACCGGTGGGTGGGCTCAGCGGAACGCCGGGACCACGTGTTTGATAAACAGCTCCAGGGATTTTTTCTTCTCCGCGTGGGGCAGGCTGTTATCGCACCAGAAGCTGAACTCGTCGACCCCCAGTTCCTGGTAGTACTTGATGCGCGGGATGATTTCTTCCGGGGTCCCGATCATCGCGGACCTGTGCAGGCTCTCGAGTTGGAACTCCGGGCGCTCGGCGAACTTCTCTTCCGGGCTCGGTTCCAGGAAGCCGTTGACCGGCGTGGTCTTGTTGCCGAACCAGGCGTCGAAGGTGCGGTAGAAACGCGAGATGGCCTTGGCCCCGACTTTCCAGCCCTCGGGATCGTCGACCGAGTGGACGTGGGTGTGGCGCAGCACCATCAATTGTGGGCGCGGCACGTCCGGGTTGTTGTCCAGGGCCGTCTGGAACTTGTTCTTCAGGTCGAGGACTTCTTCGTCGCCTTTCATCAGCGGCGTGACCATGACGTTGCAGCCGTTGGCCACTGCGAAGTTGTGCGAATCCGGGTCGCGGGCGGCGATCCACATCGGCGGGTTGGGCTTCTGGATCGGCTTGGGCACGCTGGTGGACGTCGGGAATTTCCAGATATCGCCGTCGTGGGCGTAATCGCCTTGCCACAGGGCGCGCACCACCGGAACCATTTCCCGCAGGGCCTGACCACCGGAGGACGCAGGCATGCCGCCGGCCATGCGGTCGAACTCCACCTGGTAGGCACCGCGGGCCAGCCCGACTTCCATGCGGCCGTTACTGATCACATCGAGCAGGGCGCATTCGCCGGCGACCCGCAACGGGTGCCAGAACGGCGCGATGATGGTGCCGGCGCCGAGGTGGATGGTGGTGGTCTTGGCGGCCAGGTAGGCCAACAGCGGCATCGGGCTCGGCGAGATGGTGTATTCCATGGCGTGGTGTTCGCCGATCCAGACGGTGCTGAAACCACCGGCCTCGGCCATCAGGGTCAGTTCGGTCAAGTCTTCGAACAGCTGACGGTGGCTGACACTTTCGTCCCAACGTTCCATGTGCACGAACAGGGAAAACTTCATGACGCTTACCTCGGATCTTTTGTTGTCGGCCTGTCGACTGCGGGCCTGTTGATTATTGGTATACCATAATACGATACGGCGGCAAAATGTTTCTCGGGTCGACCGGTTCCGGGGTCAGGCGAGAACGGGCAGGGCACCCATCTTGCCGTGGCAGTACACCAGCGGGCCGGCATTGTGCTGGGGCACGATGAGGTTCTTCACCGCGCCGACCATGATCGCGTGATCGCCGCCTTCATATTCGCGCCACAGTTCGCATTCGATCACCGCCGTGGCGTTGGCCAGAATCGGGTTGCCCAGCTCGCTCAAGGTCCATTCGATGCCCTGCGCCTTGTCCTTGCCTTTGCGGGCGAAGGCATAGGCTTCGCTCTGCTGGCCGCCGGACAGGACGTGAATGGCAAAGCGTTTGTTCTTGATCAGCACGGGGTAGGAATCGGAGCTGTAGTTGGGGCAGAACAGCACCAGGGCCGGGTCCATGGACAGCGAACTGAACGCGCTGGCGGTCAGGCCGACAATCTGGCCATCGTCATCGAGCGTGGTGATCACGGTCACACCGGACGGAAACGAACCCATCACTTGTTTATAGATGGCGGCATCGATCATGGGACGGTCCTCTGGCGGTGTGGTGCGGTTTTTATGTGTTTGTAGGTCTGATGGTATACCGTAATACATAGTTTGCAAGCGCTTTTTCCACCAGCCGATAAACGTGAGTATCAGGCGATAAAGCCAATGATTCCGGGCCTTGAAGCGCGATCACGCTGGCGGTCACCCGTCAGGAATGCGCATCAGATGCCGGAGAAAAGAGCGGCTCAGCCTTGTACAAAGTTTGGAATACCATAATATGGTCGGCATCTGAGGGGTCGCCACGAAGCACCCCCGGTTTGGCTTCGTACAACTATAAGATCAGACAAACTCGAGTTCATGCATATGTCCCAGATGTCCCGGCAAGACCCCCTGATCGAGAATCACACGGTCGATTACGTCCCACTCGCGGAACGCCATGGGAAGGCCCGCGATCTGTTCACCCTATGGTTCAGCACCAACATCGCACCGCTGCCCATTGTCACCGGCGCCATGGTGGTTCAGGTGTTCCACCTTGATCTGTTCTGGGGGCTGCTGGCGATTGCGCTCGGCCACATGATCGGCGGCCTGGTGATTGCCCTGGCATCGGCCCAGGGCCCGCGCATGGGAATTCCGCAGATGGTGCAGAGCCGCGGCCAGTTCGGCCGTTATGGCGCGCTGCTGATCGGTGTTCTTCGCGGCGCTGATCTACATCGGCTTTTTCATCTCCAACATCGTCCTGGCCGGTAAATCGATCGTCGGCATCGCGCCGTCGGTGCCGGTACCGGCGAGCATCCTCATCGGCGCCTTGAGCGCCACCGCGATCGGGGTGATCGGCTACCGCTTCATCCACACCCTCAACCGCATCGGCACCTGGGTCATGGGCAGCGCCTTGCTCGCCGGGTTCCTCTACATCTTCGCCCATGACCTGCCGGCGGACTTCTTCAGTCGCGGCGGTTTCAACCTGTCCGGCTGGCTGGCGACGGTGTCGCTGGGGATCATCTGGCAGATCAGCTTCTCGCCTTATGTGTCGGACTACTCGCGTTACCTGCCGGCGGATATCGGCATTGCCAAGCCGTTCTGGGCCACTTACCTGGGGGCGACCCTGGGCACCATCCTGTCGTTCACCTTTGGTGCGGTGGCGGTGCTGGCGACCCCGGAAGGCACCGAGGCGATGGCCGCGGTCAAGCAATCCACCGGCTGGCTGGGGCCGATCCTGATGGTGCTGTTCCTGCTCAACATCATCAGCCACAACGCCTTGAATCTGTATGGCGCGGTGCTGTCGATCATCACCTCGATCCAGACCTTCGCCAGCCAGTGGACACCGAGCATCAAGGTGCGGGTGGTGTTGTCGAGCATTGTATTGACGAGCTGCTGCGTGGTGGCATTGGGGGCTTCGGCAGACTTCATTTCGCAGTTCATCGGCTTGATTCTGGCGCTGCTGCTGGTGCTGGTGCCTTGGGCTTCGATCAACCTGATTGATTTCTACCTGATCAAGCGCGGCAGCTACGACATTGCCTCGATTTTTCGGGCGGATGGCGGGATTTACGGGCGGTTTAACCTGCATGCGATCGTGGCGTATTTCATCGGTATTATCGTGCAGTTGCCGTTTGCCAATACTTCGTTGTATGTCGGGCCCTATGCCAATCTGATCGAAGGCGCCGACTTGTCGTGGCTGGTGGGGTTGGTGGTGACTTGTCCGCTGTACTACTGCCTGGCGACGCGTGGGCAGGCTCAAGATCTCAAGGCCGCCAGGCTCGGTTATACCGACTGATCGAAGCTTGGCTGAAATGCTCTGGAGCCATTGTGGGAGCGAGACCGGCTTGCCGGCGAAGGCAGTCTGGCAGGCGACCTCTGTTTTTTGACCGAGTACATATCCGTTTCTGTGGTCATGGCGACTTAGGGTTCCGCCCTTACGGCGGGTCACTTGGAAAAGCCCCAAGTAACCAAGGGCTCCTGCCCCTTTCGTTCGGTGCCTCGCTAGTGCTCGGCATGCCCTCGCTCCGGTCCTGCTCCGTGGGCCCGCCGCCATCGGCCATCCATGGCCGGGGGCGGCTAACCCGGCCTCCATGCCGGGTTGCCCACTGCGCAGAACCTGCGCTCGGCCTCTCGAGGGGGCGTAACACCGCAAAAGCAAAAGCAAAAGCAAAAGCAAAAGCAAAAGCAAAAGCAAAAGCCCAAAGCGAGGCGGCCTACGGCCGACCCGGCTCTCTGATCCGCATGCAGTTCAAATGTAGGCGCTGGCTTGTCGGATCGCCGCACCGCAGCGAAGGCGTCCGCTCACTGGTGACTGTATCGAACTGACCCACCGCTTTCGCTGGCAAGCCAGCTCCTACAGGTCTTGTGCCAGCCCTCAATCCCGAGCCTGGCACCGATCCCTGTAGGAGCTGGCTTGCCAGCGAAGGCGTCCTTCCAGACGAAAAAAATGTTGCCTGACCCACCGCTTTCGCTGCGGTGCGGCGATCCGACAAGCCAGCTCCTACAGGTCCGGCGGCCAGCCTTTTAACCCACACAAATCCCGAATCCGGCAAACATCCAATGTGTGCGAGCCTGCTCGCGAAGGCGGTGTGTCATCCAGCGTCGATGTTGAATGTGCAGACCTCTTCGCCGGCAAGCCAATCTCGCTCCCACAAGGGATCGGCGTACGGCTTTCGCTCTTCACCACTCAACAGGCCGAGCGTTAGCTCGCCTGCCGCTTTTGATCTTGATGCACCGCCCCTCGAGAGGGCATGCCGAGCCTGGGCGAGGCACCGAACGAAAGGGGCAGGAGCGTTTGGTTACTTTGCGCTTTTCAAAGTGACCCGCCGTAAGGGCGGAACCGCCAGCAGCCGTTACCGCAGAAACGGATATGCCCACTAATCAAAAAGCAAAAAAAAGGCCGCCGCAACCCGACGTTGCGGCGACCCGAGGGTGACACGTAACCGTTGGCCCACTGGCATGGGCCAACGCTAAATCAATGAGCCCCGGCAGCCTTGTTCAGATCACTCTCAGCCCATTCGGTATACACACAAGCATCCGCCGTAGCCCAACGCACACGCACCGGATCACCGGCCTTGAGCGGCATGCCCGCCGCCGACAGCGCCTTGACCGTCATCGAAGTACCGCCCGACGTCACCACGCTGCAGGTCTGGCTCTCACCCAGGAACAACACTTCCACGACCTTGGCCGAGACTTCATTCCAGCCGGCCGCCAAGGGTTCGACAGCCGCTTGCTCGACACTCAAGGCCAGGGCCTTCTCCGGACGCACCATCAGCAGTACATCCTGATCGGTTTGCAGCCCGGCAGTCAGGCGAATCGACAACGATTGACCTTCAAACGAAGCCACCGCATTCCCCTGGGCCTTGAGCTTGAGGAAGTTTGAGTTACCCAGGAACGACGCGACAAAGGCATTCGGCGGATTCTGGTACAGGTCGAAGCCGCTGCCCAAACCGACGATCTTGCCATGGCTGAAAATCGCAATGCGCTGGGACAGGCGCATGGCTTCTTCCTGGTCGTGGGTCACGTAGACAATGGTGATGCCCAGGCGCCGATGCAGCTGGCGCAGTTCGTCCTGCAAGTCTTCGCGCAGCTTTTTGTCGAGGGCACCGAGCGGTTCGTCCATCAGCAGGATGCGTGGCTCATAGACCAGCGCCCGGGCGATGGCGACCCGTTGCTGCTGGCCACCGGAAAGCTGCGAAGGGCGGCGATGGGCAAATTGCTCGAGCTGCACCAGCTTGAGCATGGCATCGACCCGGCGTTCGCGCTCGGCCGTGGCCAGTTTGCGAATCGCCAATGGGAACGCAATGTTGTCGCGCACCGACAGGTGCGGGAACAGCGAGTAACGCTGGAACACCATGCCGATGTCGCGCTTGTGTGGCGGCACGTTGACCAGCGACTGGCCGTTGACCAGGATCTCGCCGCTGCTCGGGGTTTCGAAGCCGGCGAGCATCGACAGGGTGGTGCTTTTGCCGGAGCCGCTGGAGCCAAGGAAGGTGAGGAATTCACCGTCCTTGATGTCCAGCGAGATGTCGTCCACGGCGGCAAAGTCGCCGTAGTACTTGTTCAGGTTGCGCAGGCTGACCAGGGGCTTGTCACTCTGCTGGGCGGAATCTTTGATCACGGCACTCATGTCGTTCTCCTGGCGCTCAGGCGCTGATTGGGTTGCGCCGGCGAACGGCGGCGGCGATGACCATGACCAATACCGAGAGGCCGATCAGCAGCGTCGAAGCGACGGCGATCACGGGCGTCAGGTCCTGGCGCAGGGTGGTCCACATTTTCACGGGAAGGGTTTGCAGGGTCGGGCTGGCCATCATCACGCTCAGCACCACTTCATCCCAGGACACGAGGAAGGCGAACAGGGCGCCGGCGACCATGCCCGGACGAATCGCCGGAAAGGTCACCTTGAACACCGCTTGCAGGCGCGAGGCACCGCAGATCACCGCGGCATCCTCGATCGACTGATCGAACAGCTTCAGCGAGTTGATGATCGAGATGATGGTGAATGGCAGCGCGACGATCACGTGACTGACGACGAAGGCGAACATGGTTCCGGTGTAGCCCAGTTTCAGGAACAGCGCGTACACCGCCACGGCAATGATCACCAGCGGCACGATCATCGGCAGGGTGAACAGGCCGTAGAGCATTTCCCGGCCCGGGAAGCGCCCGCGCACCAGGGCGAAAGCGGTCGGCAAGCCCAGGGCGACGGCGCAGATCGTGGTCAGTACCGCGACCTTGAGGCTGGCCACCGCCGCGTTCATCCAGTCGGGGTTGGAGAAGAACTGGCCGTACCATTTCAGCGTCCAGCCCGGTGGCGGGAACACCAGCCACTGCGAGGAGCCGAAGGACAGCAGCATGATGAACACGATCGGCAGCAGCAGGAACAGTGCGATCAGCCCGGTGGTGGCATACAGGCCGAAGCGCATGCGCCGGCTCATGGCATTGGGGGTCAGGAGCATGACGGCTTACCTCGCGTTGCTGGCGCCGACCGGGGATTCCGGCTGGAGCTTCAGGTAGAAGTAGAACAACACCAGCGTGATGACGATCAGCAATGCGGCGCCGGCGCTGGCCAGGCCCCAGTTGAGGAACGACTGCACCTGCTGGATGATGAACTCGGGCAGCATCATGTTCTGCGCACCGCCCAGCAGCGCCGGGGTGACGTAGTACCCGAGGGACATCACGAACACCATCAGGCCGCCGGAGAACAGCCCCGGCCGGCACAGCGGCAGGAACACCCGGAAGAAGTTGGTCCAGGGGCTGGCACCGCAGATCGAACCGGCCTGCAGGATCATCGGGTCGATGGCCTGCATGGTCGCCTGCAGCGGCAGGACGATGAACGGGATCATGATGTAGCTCATGCCGATCACCACGCCGGTGAGGTTATGCACCATCTCCAGCGGCTGATCGATGATGCCCATCGCCATCAGCGCCTTGTTGATCACCCCGGACGCCTGCAGCAGCACCAGCCAGGAGTAGGTCCGGGCGAGGAGGCTGGTCCACATCGACAGCAGCACGATGTTGAGGATCCAGCGCCCCCAGCCCTTTGGCACCAGGGTGATGGCCCAGGCCAGCGGGAACCCCAGCAGCAGGCTGAACAGCGTCACCAGGCCCGCCACCGAGAAGGTGTTGAGCAGGACCCGGGCATAGGCCGAGTTGGCGAACAGTTGTTCGTAGTTGCCCAGCCCCGGCACCGGTTCCAGCACGCCTCGCAGCAACAGGCCGATCAACGCCGCGAGAAAGAACAGGCCGAGGAACAGCAGGGCGGGGATCAGGTTGCCCGAGCCGCGCCAGCGCTGTGCCAGGGAAGGGGATTGGTTCATCGCAGCCGCCTTGCCGGAAGCCGGGCCGGCAGCGCCCATGGCGCTCCCGGTCTGGGTGGGTTGACGGGGCGTGGATGCCGTCATTTTCATTTGACCAGCCATTCGTTCCACCGTGTCGCGATGGCCGGACCGTTTTTGGCCCAGTACGCGAAGTCAAGAGTGATCTGATCCTTGGCGTAGGCAGTCGGCAGGTTAGGCGCCAGCACCGAATCCAGGCGCGCCACGCTGTCGTCGTTGACCGGCGCATAGGCGGTCAGGTTGGAGAAGTCGGCCTGTCCCTTGGCACTGCTGGCGTTGGCCAGGAACTTCATCGCCGCGGCTTTGTTCTTGCTGCCCTTGGGAATGACCAGGATGTCGGCCATGACCAGGTTCTGCTTCCAGCTCACGCCCACCGGCGCGCCATCTTCCTGCAGGGCGTGGATCCGGCCGTTCCAGAACTGGCCCATGCTCGCTTCACCCGAGGCCAGCAACTGTTGCGACTGCGCACCGCCGCCCCACCAGACAATGTCTTTCTTGATGGTGTCGAGTTTCTTGAAGGCGCGATCCAGGTCCAGCGGGTAGAGCTTGTCGGCGGCTACGCCATCGGCCAGCAGCGCCAGTTCGAGCACGCCAGGGCTAGGCCATTTGTAGAGGGCGCGTTTGCCGGGGTAGGTCTTGGTGTCGAACAGCGCGGACCAGTCCTGGGGTTTTTTGGCGCCCAGCTTGCCTTCGTTGTAGCCGAGGACGAAGGAGAAGAAGAACGAACCGACGCCGTGATCGGAGACAAACCGCGGGTCGATCTTGTCGCGCTGGATCACCGAGAAATCGAGGGGTTCGAGCAGGCCTTCGGCAGCGGCGCGCAGGGCGAAATCGGCTTCGACGTCGACCACGTCCCACTGCACGTTGCCGCTCTCGACCATGGCCTTGAGTTTGCCGTAGTCGGTAGGGCCATCCTGGACCACGGTGATGCCGGTGGCCTTGCTGAACGGGTCGGCCCAGGCCTGCTTCTGCGCATCCTGGGTGCTGCCGCCCCAGCTGACGAAGTTGACGCTTTCAGCTGCCAATATCGCCTGGCTGGTCACGCTCAGCAGTCCCGCAAACAGGATTGCGGTTGCACGTTTGTTCAACACCATTTTCACGCCCTCATTGTTGTGTTTATGAGCGGGGCTTTTCAGTGCCCGCCTATAGGGAGCAGTAGGTCCGTCTGGCCGTAAGGTCGTCCGGTCTATGGAATATCATATTATGGTATTCCAAGCTTTGTGCAAGCACTTTGCCTTACCGGCTATCAGCCAAAAGCGGTTTTTTTAATGGCTCCCATGCCTTGCCCAGAGCAATCCGGTCAACGCAATCCCCTGTAGGAGCAAGCTTGCTCGCGATGGACTCAAGAGCGCCCCGTTTAACCAGGCAACACGCGTTATCGTTAACGACCATCGCGGGCAAGCCCGCTCCTACAGGGATTCGCGCCATGCCAGAGGGTTGCGGGTTACCCGGTGAAAGGAATGCTCTCCACCACCTCCAGGTCGTACCCGGTCAAGCCGGCATATTTCAACGGCGGGCCGAGGTGACGCAGCTTGCCGACGCCAAGGTCCTGCAGAATCTGCGCGCCGGTTCCTACTTCAGAATAGATGCGCGATTGCGAACGGCTGAATTGCCGCGGCGACTGGGTGAGCTGGGGTACCCGCTCCAGCAGCGCCTGCGACGACTCATGATTGGCCAGCACCACCACGACGCCGCGACCTTCCTCGGCCACGCGCTGGAGTGCGGCCCACAGCGTCCAGTTCGCCGGACCGCTGTATTCGGCGCCCACCAGATCGCGCAACGGGTCGAGCACGTGCACGCGGACCAGTGTCGGCGCGTCCCGGCGCAATTCACCCATCACCATTGCCATGTGGACACCGCCTTCGATGCGATCCTCAAAGGTGATCAGACGAAAGGTGCCATGCACCGTGGGCAATTCGCGTTCACCGATACGCACCACGGTGTGTTCGGTGCTGAGGCGGTAGTGGATGAGGTCGGCGATGGTGCCGATCTTGATCCCGTGCTGGCGGGCGAACACTTCCAGGTCCGGGCGACGGGCCATGGTGCCGTCATCGTTCATCACTTCGACGATCACCGAGGCCGGGGTGAAACCGGCCAGGCGGGCCAGGTCACAGCCGGCTTCGGTATGCCCGGCACGGGTCAGCACCCCGCCTTCCTTGGCGCGCAAGGGGAAGATGTGGCCGGGCTGCACGATATCGGCAGGACCCGCCCCAGGGGTGACGGCGGCGGCGACGGTACGCGTCCGGTCGGCGGCGGAGATGCCGGTGGTCACGCCGACGGCGGCCTCGATGGACACGGTGAACGCGGTGCTGAACACGCTGCCGTTGCTCGGCACCATCTGCTCGAGGCCGAGGCGCTGGCAGTGCTCGTCGGTCAAGGTCAGGCAGATCAGCCCGCGGGCTTCCCGGGCCATGAAGCTGATGGCCTCGGCGGTGCAACGGTCGGCGGCCAGCAGCAGGTCGCCTTCGTTTTCCCGGTCTTCGTCGTCGACCAGCAGCACCATTTTGCCTTGGCGGTAGTCTTCGATAATTTCTTCGATGCTGTTGAAGGCCATGTGCGGATTCTCAGTGTTTGATGGAAATACTTTGTGGTATACCATAATACAAAATTAACCGAGAGGTCACTATGAAGGCGTACTGGATTGCACATGTAGATGTCACCGATCCCGACCAATACAGCCAATACACCCAGCGCGCGCCGGCGGCGTTTGCCTTGTATGGCGGGCGAGTGCTGGCCCGGGGCGGGCGGTGCGAGGCGCTGGAGGGCGGGCCTGCGGCGCAGCGCAATGTGGTCATTGAGTTTGATTCATACGAACAGGCGCTGGCTTGCTACCGGTCGGAGGAGTATCAGGAGGCGAAACGGCACCGCGAGGGGGTTGCACGGGCGCAGATTGTGATTGTCGAGGGCGTAGCGCCGATTTGATAGATCACCGCCCCTGTAGGAGCCGGCTTGCCGGCGAAGGCGATGGGTGAATCAACACATTCATTGGCTGAACGGACGCC
>NZ_MULM01000162.1:0-78693 GCF_002029345.1 Pseudomonas sp. VI4.1 | reverse complement strand
GTGTGTCAGTCATATAGATGCTGGCTGGCCCACCGCCTTCGCTGGCAAGCCAGCTCCTACAGGGGGGATCTGCGGTGCATCAGGCGGCGCGTTCGTCGCCGGGATTGCGCTCGAAGTAGCGCTTGTACTCGCGACTGAACTGCGACGTGCTCTGATATCCCACCCGATGCGCCACCTGCGCCACGCCCAGCCCCTCGGCCACCAGCAAGGTCTGCGCCTTGAGCAGGCGCAGGCGCTTCAAGTACTGCACAGGCGACAACAAGGTGCTGCGCTTGAAATGCTCGTGAAAGGTCGACGCGCTCATGTTCGCGCAACCGGCCAGGGTTTCGACGTTCAACGGCTCGGTGTAATGCGCATGCAGATGACTGAGCGATGCCGCGATCCGGGCGAACTGTCCCTGCTGCTCGACCAGTGCCCGCAACACATCGGCTTGCGGTCCGCGCAAGGCGACGAACAACAACTCGCGCAATCGGGCCTGCCCCATCACCTGGCATTCCAGCGGATCGTGCAGGCAACGCAGCAGCCGTTCCACACAGCCACGCATCGCGTCATCGAGCACCGCAGAGGTCATGGACTCCGGCGTCTGCGCCGCAATCGTGCGTCCCGACACCAGCCCCATGGCCAACACCAACTCACCAAGCAGCACCCGGTCGATGGCGATGGACACCCCGAGCATGGGCCCATCCGGTGCCGAAAACGTCTCGCACTCGAACGGCACCGGCAGTGCCTGGATCAGATAATGCCCGGCGCCGTACTCCAGCGTACGGGGCCCCAGATACGCCAGTTTGCTGCCCTGGGCGATGATCACCAGGCTCGGCTCGTAGATCTGCGGGCCACGGGCCACATCACAACTGGCGCGCAGCACCTGCACACCCGGCAATGCGGTGGGCGCGAAACCATCACGAGTGGTCAGCGGCTGGATCAATGAAACCAGGGTGGCATTGGCATCGAGATGACGGGTCAACAGCATGGGCAGCTCTTCACGGAAAAAGTCGCGGAAATCGGGATGAAAGCATCATCGCAGGTCTGCTGGCCAATGCGTCTCCTTCGAGGCGCATGCCGGAGGAATAGGCATGACACCCGGAGGAATCGCCATGGCCGGGCGTGGGTCCGGCGCCCAGAATTCACCCCCTCACCTGTCACTGCTCTGCGAGGTTCCTCATGTACACCGCCATCGGATATGCCGCCCAATCGGCCACCACGCCCCTCGCCCCCGTGAAATTCGAGCGCCGCAGCCCTCGGGCCGACGACGTTGCCATCGACATTCTGTACTGCGGCGTTTGCCATTCCGACATCCACCAGGCACGCAACGAGTGGGGCATTGCAGTTTACCCACTGATGCCCGGCCACGAGATCGTCGGCAAAGTGACCGCCATCGGTGCGAATGTCACCCGACACAAGGTCGGCGACCTGGTCGGTGTCGGCTGCATGGTCGATTCCTGCCGCAGCTGCGAAGCCTGCCAGTCGAATCTCGAGCAATACTGCCTCGAAGGTCCGACCATGACCTACGCCACCCCGGACCGGATCGATGGCAGCAACACCATGGGCGGCTATTCCGACAGCATCGTGGTCAGCGAACACTTCGTCGTGCGCATCCCGGAAAAACTCGACCTGGCCAGCGCCGCGCCGATCCTCTGCGCCGGCATCACCACCTACTCGCCGCTCAAGCACTACGGGGTGAAGGCCGGAGACAAAGTCGGGATTCTCGGCATGGGTGGCCTCGGCCACATGGGCATCAAGTTCGCCAAGGCCATGGGCGCCGAAGTGACGCTGTTCACCCGCTCGGCGAGCAAGGCCGAAGAAGCTCGCCGTCAGGGCGCGGACCACGTGATCGTGTCTACCGATGCCGAACAGATGAAGGCGGCGGCCGGTCATTTCGACTTCCTGCTGGACACCATCCCGGTGCAGCACGACCTCAACCCCTACCTCGACACCCTGCGTTTCGACGGCGTGCACATTCTGGTGGGCTTGATCGAACCGGTCGAGCCGCCGGTGCATGCGGGCAAGCTGGTGATGAGCCGTCGCGTATTGGCCGGCTCGCTGATCGGTGGCATTGCCGAAACCCAGGAAGTGCTGGATTTCTGCGCCGAGCACGACATCACTTGCGACATCGAGATGCTCGACATCCGCCAGATCAACGAGGCTTACACCCGCATGATCGCCGGTGATGTGAAGTACCGCTTCGTGATCGACATGGCGACGCTGAAGGTCTAAACCTTCAGGCCTAACTCCGCAGACAGCCGGGCTGTGACCCCCTTGATCAGAGGGATCAGCTCGGCCATTTTTTCCAGCGGCATGTAGGGCACGGTGCTGGCGATGCTGATGCCAGCGACAATGCGCCTGGAGGCATCGCGGATCGGCGCCGCCACACAGCGGATCGACGGTTCGTTGTCTTCCAGATCGAAGGCGTAGCCGCCCGTCACATACTCGAGCATGCGCTGCTGAAACTGCTCCCAGGACTGCTCCGGGTGCTGCGGCCAGAATAGATTTTTCCCACCTGCCGGCAGGCTGACTTCGTACAGCCGCTGCCATTCTTCCTGCGTGTCATCCAGCATCAGCGCCTTGCCGATCCCGGTACGCGCCAACGGCATGCGGTGGCCGACCCGCGAACGCATTTCCGGGCCGTTGCGCCCCGGATTCTTGTGCAGATAGAGCACCTCGTCGCCTTCACGAATCGCCAGGTGGATGGTGTCGCCGGTCAATGCCGACAACTCATCCAGGTACGGCCCGGCCAGGGTCACCAGGGGCAGTTCTTCGCGCGCCTGGAAACCCAGTTCGATCAGCTTGGGCCCCAACAGATAGCCGATTTGCGGCACCACCCGCAGGTAACGCTCATCCACCAGACAACTGGCCAGACGATGGGTGGTGCTGCGCGTGGTGCCGATCAGCCGGGCGATTTCCTTGAGATCACGGGCACCACTGGCCACCGCCTGCACCACACCCAGGCCACGCAGCAGTGTCTGGGTGCCGGTCGGCGCGGCGTCCTTGGCGATTTTCGGGGCGTCTTCCTGCATATCCAGCCTTTACCGTTGAGCGAGTGAACGGGCGGCATTATGGTCGCCCGACGCCTGCAACTACAACTTGATACGCTCGACCTTGCCCACCAGCAGGATGTAGGAAAGCGCGCCAATCAACGCCAGCACCGAGATATAGGTGATCGCCGGGGCGAACGAATCACCGGTGGCGAGGAAACCGATGACGATGGGCGTGGTGATGGCCGACAGGTTGCCGATAAAGTTGAACACCCCGCCGGTCAGTCCCAGCAACCGGGCCGGGGCCAGGGTCGACACCAGCGACCAGGTGATCGAGGCCAGCCCGTTACCGAAAAATGCCAGCGCGAGGAAGGCAATCACCAGCGGGGTCGACTCGACGAAGTTGGCGCCGATGATCGAGGTGGAAATCAACAGGCCGCCGATGATCGGCAACTTGCGGGCAAAACCCACCGTGTAGCCGCGCCGGATCAACCAGTCAGAGAAGAACCCCGAACACAGCACGCCGACGAAGGCGGCGAGGAACGGCAGCGATGCCAGCAGGCCGGACTTGATGAAGTCCATGCCGCGATATTTCACCAGGTAGGTCGGGAACCACGTCAGGAAAAACCACAGTGTCGAGTTGAGGCAGAACTGGCCGAGGTAGATGCCCCAGAGTTTGCGTTTGCTGAGGACGACGCCGAGGTCGGTCCAACTGAATTTCGCCTTGGCCTTGGCGGTTTCGACCTGAATATCCACCAGCCCGCCGCCCTCGCGGATCAGCTCGATTTCAGCCGCGTTGGCGCCCTTGAAATCCCGCGGCTCGCGATACACCGCGTACCAGATCACCGCCCAGAGAATGCCCACCGCACCGGTGCTGACGAACACCATGTGCCAGCCGTATCGATGCTGCAACCAGGCCAGTACCGGGGTGAGGAATGCCAGGCCGACAAATTGCCCGGAGGTATAAAAACCGATGGCGGTGGCACGCTCGCGTTCAGGGAACCACGTCGTCACCACACGGCTGTTGATCGGATAGGCAGGCGCTTCCAGCGCACCGACCGCCATGCGCAGGACGAACAGCGCGATGAAGCTGGCAGCAAAGCCGAGCATCACCGTGGCGATCGACCACAGCAGCAGCGCGACGCTGTAGAGAATCCGTGGCGGGACGCGATCCACCAGCCAGCCGCCGGGGATCTGCATGGCGGCGTAGGTCCAGCCGAACGCAGAGAAGATCAGCCCGACATGGATCGGATCGATCCCCAGTTCGCTGGTCAGCGCCGGGGCGGCAATCGACAGGTTGCTGCGGTCCAGGTAGTTGATCACCACGGTGATGAACAGCAGGACCATGATGAAAAAACGCTTGCGACTGGGCGTCACCAACGACGCCTGCCCGGTGAGGGTTTGCGGTTGCATGGGGGGGTGCCTCTTTTTATATTTATTGAGATCGTGCTGAAGATTTGCGCTGCCCCCCTGTAGGAGCTGGCTTGCCAGCGAAGACGGCGGCACATCCGGCATTGATGTGACTGAAAGGACGCTTTCGCTGGCAAGCCAGCTCCTACAGGGGGATTGCGGTGGGTCAGTGAGATTTCACCACTCGGCAAAACTGCCATCGGCATGGCGCCAGATCGGGTTGCGCCAGCGGTGGCCGACCGCCGCGCGTTCGATCACGTATTCCTCGTTGATCTCGATCCCCAGGCCCGGGCCGTTGGGGATCTTGACGAAGCCTTTGTCGTAGTCGAACACCCGTGGATCCTTGACGTAATCCAGCAGGTCGTTGCTCTCGTTGTAGTGGATGCCCAGGCTCTGCTCCTGGATGAACGCGTTGTAGCAAACCGCATCCAGCTGCAGGCACGCCGCCAGCGCAATCGGGCCCAGCGGGCAATGCAGCGCCAGCGCCACGTCGTAGGCTTCGGCCATGTTGGCGATCTTGCGGGTTTCGGTGATGCCGCCGGCGTGGGAAGCATCGGGCTGGATGATGTCGACGTAGCCTTCGCTGAGCACGCGCTTGAAATCCCAGCGCGAGAACAGCCGCTCACCCAGGGCAATCGGCGTACTGGTCAACGGCGCCAGTTCCTTCAGTGCTTCGTAGTTTTCGCTGAGCACCGGTTCTTCGATGAACATCAGTTTGTACGGATCGAGCTCCTTCATCAGCACCTTGGCCATGGGTTTGTGCACCCGGCCATGGAAGTCGACGCCGATCCCGACGTTCGGGCCCACCGCGTCGCGCACGGCGGCGACGTTGGCCAGGGCCAGGTCGACCTTCTCGAAAGAATCGAGGAATTGCAGCTCTTCGGTGCCGTTCATTTTCACCGCGGTGAAACCACGTTCGACCGCTTCTTTCGCCGCGCGAGCGGTGTCCGCCGGCCGGTCGCCGCCGATCCAGGAGTAGACGCGGATCTTGTCGCGCACCTGGCCGCCGAGCAAATCACTGACCGACACCCCCAGGGCCTTGCCTTTGATGTCCCACAGCGCCTGGTCGATACCGGCCAGCGCGCTCATGTGAATCGCGCCGCCACGGTAAAAGCCGCCGCGGTAGAGCACGGTCCAGATGTCTTCGATGTTGCGTGGGTCTTTGCCGATCAGGTAGTCGGACAATTCTTCGACGGCAGCCGCGACCGTGTGGGCGCGACCTTCGACCACAGGCTCGCCCCAACCGGTGACGCCCTCGTCGGTTTCGACCTTGAGAAAGCACCAGCGCGGTGGAACGATGAAGGTGGTCAGTTTGGTGATTTTCATGTTGTCTCTCTTATTGGATGCAGCGCTCGCAGCGCCAGACAGTCTCAGCGAAGGGCTTTCCAGGCCGCCACATAGGCCTTGGCGTTAACGGCCACCTCTTCAGGCGTCATGCCCGGTTTGAACAAACCGGAACCGAGGCCGAAGCCTTTGACGCCCGCGTCGATAAACACCTGCATGTTGTCCGGAGTGATACCGCCGACCGGCGCCAGAATCGTTCCGGCAGGCAGTACGGCGAGCCAGGCTTTGACGACGGCCGGCCCCATCTGCTCGGCCGGGAACATCTTCAGTACGTCGGCGCCCTCGGCCAATGCGGCAAAGGCTTCCGTCGGCGTCGCCACACCCGGCGACAGGAACAACCCCGCGGCCTTCGCCGCACGCAACACCTTGGGATCGCTGTGGGGCATGACGATCACCTGGCCGCCTGCGGCTTTCACTTGCCCGACCTGCTCCGGCGTCAGCACCGTGCCCGCGCCGATCAGGCAGTCGGCAGGCAAGGTGCTGCGCAGGATGCGGATACTGTCGTACGGTTCAGGGGAATTGAGCGGTACCTCGATGACGCGAAATCCGGCGGCATACAGGACTTCTCCGATGGCCGCCGCCTCTTGCGGGCGCAGGCCCCGCAGGATCGCGATCAGACCGTTTTGCGCCAGTGCTTGCTTGAGCATGTCAGACCTCCAGTCAGGTTTAACGGGATGGGGTTGCGGCCATCAGTCCGGCGGCGATCGCCAGCTGCCACAACCCGCGTTCGGTGGCCTGTTCGGCCAGGGTCACCCGGGCAAACCCGCAGGCGTCGAGTGCCCGGGTGTAGCGGGCACACAGTTGGGCATTACCGATGAGGATGATCGAGGGCAGATGCACGCTGTTGCGGCGCCGGCGCTGGACATTGGCCAAGGCCGACAGCTCATGGCCGATCAGCAGGCCGGACAGGTAATCCGGTTGCGCGCTGGCGCTCAGCTCGCCGGTCAGCCCGAGGCTGCGGGCGCTGAACAAGGTCGACAGCGGGCCGATCTCGCCGTCCGCCGACAAGGCCACTTGCACTCCGCGATCGAAGGCGGCGCCATCGAAAGACGCACCGCGTTGCTGGGTGCGCCCGAGAATGCTGTGTTCGCTGAGCACGGCGAAGATTTCGCCGGTCATGAAGGTATCGAAATGCTCGATGCAGCCGTCGGCGACTTGCACCCATTTCGAATGACTGCCCGGCAGGCCGATCAACAGATCGTTGCCGCAATCCACTGGCAGGTTTTGCAGCACGCCCAGCACTTGGGTTTCTTCGCCGCGCATCACATTAGGTAAAGGCGAACGCTGGATAACGCCCGGCACGATGTGCACATCGACACCGCGAGTGCTGCGCAGGGTGTGCAGGGCGGTGCCGAGACTGGCGACGTTTGCCGGGGTATCGCGGTAGGCCGCTTCGCACCAGCCCTGGGCGCTGCCGACCATGCCGCAGGCAATCACCGGCAAAGCGGGCTGCGCGTCGAGCCAGTCACCGCAGGCCTCATCGAAGGCCAGCTCAAAACCATCGGTGCATGCCCGGCCGGCGACGATTCGTGGTGCTTTGGGCAGTTGCATGATGCCCGACGACAGCGAGCGCTGTTCGAGCACTTGGCCATCCTGGCCCAGTTTGTAAGCACGTAATGAGGTTGTCCCCCAATCGAGCGCGATCAATTGCGCCAGCATCGATTCACCTGTTCTGTTTATTGGCAGTGAGTGAGCTGGACTATAAACCCGCAAGGGCCTAAATCTCAATATATAAATATGCATCCCATATATTGAGCATCGACAAAAAAAATCGCAGCCTTCGGCAGCGCCTACAGGGATCGTGGTCGGGCGCGATGTTGCGGCGCACACCGAATCTGTAGGAGCTGCCGAAGGCTGCGATCTTTAAAGCGTGTCGCGTGCGATCAGATACCTTGGGCAAAATCCCGCAACACCGCCCCATCCATCCGATACCGCACCCACTCCTCCTGCGGCTGCGCACCAAGGGATTCGTAGAATTCGATCGCCTGTTTGTTCCAATCCAGCACGCTCCACTCGAACCGCCCGCAATCATTGGCGCAGGCGATTTTTGCCAGATGGCGCAACAAGGTCTTGCCCGCGCCACCACCGCGCTGTTGCGGGGTGATGTAGAGGTCTTCGAGGTACAGGCAGTTGCTGCCCAGCCAAGTGGAATAGCTGAAAAAGAACACCGCAAAGCCGATCGGCGAGCCGTCGCGCAGGCAGATCAGGCCGTGGGCCGTGGCGCCTTCGCTGAACAGGCTGCGCTCGATGTCGGCGACACTGGCGATGACTTCGTGGCGGGCACGTTCGTAGTCGGCCAGTTCAGTGATGAACGCGAGGATTTGCGGTGCATCGCTGGGGGTCGCCGGGCGAATCTCGATGGTCATGGACGTGCCTTCGTCAAAATTGAAAACGCCATACTAAGTCGCTGCGCATGTTGTGGCGAGAGAGCTTGCCGGTTTGAACCGTTCGTCGTTCATCAGGCACCAATCCAAATCGGCACCGGACCAATAACAGGTAAGGACTCTCATTCGAAAATGGAGACACCAGCATGATCACGTCCAGGTTGTCCGCCTTCGCTCTTGCCACCCTGATGTCCTGCGCCGCTTCCGCCGCCACCACCGCCTCCGGCACCGGCCCGACCAACCCGGTCGAAAGCCCTGAAGCCCCCGCCATCCAAAGCGCACCCGCCACGAACACCAACGGTACGGGCGTCGACAGCAGCCTGCCGCCCTCCACCGGTACCGACCCACGGACTCAGGGCAATGACGCGGGCCGTCAAGGTGGCATGAACCAGCCGGACACCCGGACACCCGATAACGCCGACACCGGCGTCGGCTCGAAAACCACCACCGGTGGTTCCGGTTCCGAAGGCGGTGTCAGTCAATAGTTCGCCCACGCGAGCGACTTATTCACCTGCATAAAGAGGTAAGCATGAACGTCGACCAAAACCTTGAAAAAGAAGTCCTGACCCGCCTGTTGCACGCCCACCCGAGTGGGCTGGGCAAGGAGGTCCTGGACAATTACCGGGGGGAGAAAGTCGTGGCCAGCACCCTTGCCACGCTGCAGGAACGCGGGTTGATTCAACACGGTCATGTGACCTGCAACGAGGCCGGTGAACACGCGCTCAACTTGCCGATCAAACTCAGTGCTGCCGGGGTTGAAGCAGCGCGCAAGCTGGACATCTAACCGTGTAGGAGCTGCCGCAGGCTGCGATCTTTTGCCTTTGAATACTTGAAGATCAGAAGATCGCAGTGTCCGCCAGTTCCTACGGATATACATCCTGAAGCAAGGAGAAATCCCATGCCTCGTGGAAGCAAAGACAAGTACACCGCCGAACAGAAACGCAAGGCCGAGCACATCGAAGACAGCTACGAGAAAAAAGGTGTCGCCAAAGATGAAGCAGAAGCTCGCGCCTGGGCCACGGTCAACAAGCAGTCGGGTGGCGGTGAGCGCAAAGGGGGCTCTGGACGCAAGAAACCGGCGAGCGCCAAGTCCGAAGATCGCCAGGAGTCATCCCGACGCGCAGTGGCCAGCCGTGAGGGGCATTCGCGCAACAGCAAGGCTTCGCGCGATACCCAGACCGTGGACAGTTTGCGTAAGGAAGCCACGGCGAAGAAAATTCCGGGGCGGTCGAGCATGCGCAAGCAGGAGTTGATCGAGGCGTTGCGCAAGGCGGGTTGACGCTGAATGATGCGCTGACTTTGAGGGCCCCTTCGCGAGCAAGCCCGCTCCCACAGTAGATCTGCGTTTGACCAAATATTGATGATCAACACAATCCTTGGTGTGAGCTTGCTTCCACAGGGGATCTGAATCTCACCAAATATGGGTGATCGACACAAAATCCCGTGGGAGCGGGCTTGCTCGCGAAAGCGGTGGATCAGGCGCCGGAGATGTTGCTGATCAACTCATCCACCTCGGCAGTCCCGGGCGAAGTCGCTGGCCCCCACCGGGTCACCGCCAATGCCGCCGCCGCATTCGCCCGCCGCGCCGCCTCACCTGCCGCCAACCCCTGTGCCAACCCGGCCACGAATACCCCGGCATGCGCATCCCCGGCACCATTGCTGTCCACCGCCTCGACCTTGAACCCCGGCACATGCCGGTGCTCGCCGTGCCGGCTGATCCAGCACCCTTGCGGCCCATCGCGCACCACTATCAGCACCTCGGCCGGCAGATGATCAGCCAACCGGTTCAAGGCTTCGCCGATGTCCGGCGCGCCGGTAAACCGCAGCGCCTCGACACTGTTGCTGGTCCACAGATCAATGCGCGGCAGCAAGGCCTGCATCAACGGCGCATCCGGCGACTCCACCAACGGGCCCGGGTCGAACACCACCTTGATCCCGCCCGGCAACGCCAGCACCCAATCCACCAGCGCCTGCGCCTTGCCGCGATGCAACAGGCTGTAGCCACTGACGTAGACATAGTCGCCCGCCTCGGCCGGCACACTCGCCAGGTCCTCGGCGGTCAACTCGCCCTCGGCGCCGATATAGGAAATGAAACTGCGCTCGGCCGACGCGTCCGTTACCGCAACGCACAGCCCGGTATCGCGCTCGGCGCAGTCGGCGATGCCGAGGCGGATGCCTTGCGCGTTCATCGCCTCACGGGCCAGATCGCCGAAACGTCCGGTGCCGTGGCGCCCCAGGTAAATCACCGGCAAACCGTTACGCTGGGCGGCAGCCATCACATTGAAGCCACCGCCAGCTTCGAAACGGGCGGATTGCGCCAGCACGTCACCGCCCGGCTGCGGCAGTTTATCCACGGCCATGACCAGGTCGATGATGACCTGGCCGGTATGCAGCAATCTAGGCATGAGCATTCTCTAGCAACGCGGCGCGGCGATCCCTTGCCCCGCCGAGTACACAGTAAATCCCGCCGGCCACCAGGAAGGTCACGATCCAGCCCAAGCCGTTATGGCCCAGCCAGGAGTCGGACAGGAAGCCGCGGAACCAGACGTTCTGTTCGGTGGTGCCGAGGGTGGTAAAGCTGAAACCCAGCACGATCGCTACGGCCCACGCACCGAACGCACGCCACTCGACGCCGCCGCGATACCAGTAGGCGCTGCTCGGGCTGACGTCCAGCAGATCCTTGGGGCTGTAGTAGTGACGATGAATCAGGTCGACCACGAAGATCGCGACCCACGCCGTGATGGGCACGGCCAGCAGCGAAATGAAGGTTATGAACGGACCGTAGAAGCTGTCCGCAATCAGCATGAAGTAGATCGAACCGGCGAAGATCGCAACGATATCGACCACCACGGCGTAGACGCGCTTGACCTTCAGGCCGAGGGTCAAGGTGGTCAGGCCGGCGGAGTACACCGACAGGTTGTTCGACAGCAGCAGCCCGCCGAATGCGGTCATCAGGTACGGCACGGCCATCCAGGTCGGCAGCATGTCGCGGATCGCGACGATCGGATCGGTGGCCGAGGCCAGGTCGTTGTTGCCCACCGACAGCAGCCCGCCGAGGGTGATCAGCAGTACCAGCGGGATCCCCGCACCGAACGCCGCCGACGCGACCAGGCGCACGGCCTTGACGCTGCGGTGCTGGTAGCGCGACATATCGGCACCGGCGTTCGCCCAACCGATGCCGGTGCCGGCGGCCATGGTGCCGATACCGATGATCATGGCGCTCAGCGGTGCCGGCGTGGCGTTGAACACGGCGCTCCAGTCGATGGTCGCGCAGAGGAAACCGCCCACCAGAATGTTCAGCGCACCGAACACATAGGTCGCCCACTTCTGGATCACCAGCAAGGTGGCATGGCCGAGGCCGGAGACCGACAACGTCAGCAGCACGAAAATCGCGATGAACACCAGGGTCAGCAGCGGTGCGCTTTTGGCTTCCACTGGCGAGCCGAACAGGATCGAGCACAACGACAGCAACACAAATGCCGCCGTGGTGGTGTTGACCGTTTCCCAACCCAGACGCGACATCAGCGAGACCAGGGTCGGGCCGATATTGCCGCGTACGCCGAAGATCGCTCGCGACAGGGTCAGGCTCGGAGCCCGGCCCCGCCGGCCGGCGATGGAGATGATGCCGACCACCGCAAACGAACCGGCGGCGCCGAGGATCGCGACGATCATCGCCTGCCAGATCGCCAGGCCGCGAAACGCCACGAGGGTCGCACCCAGCGGCAGGCCGAGGATGGAAATGTTGGCGGCGAACCAGACCCAGAACAGTTGCAGCGGATGGCCGTTGCACTCCGCCTCCGGTACCGGTTCGATGCCCCGGGTTTCCAGTTGCCCGGCGCTTGGCCCGGCGGTCGATGAACTCATGAAAACAATACTCCAGTTGCCTTTGTTGTGGTTGTGGGCAATTTCGGAAGACGAAACAACATCCCGGCGGTCCTGGCCGTATTCGTGCGCTCCATTGCGGGTGAAAAGTTTGAGTGCGCGGCGCGCCCATCGCGGGCAAGTCGGACCGCCGCACCGCCGCTCCCACATTAGATCTGTGCCATGCACAAGATTATGTGCGCTGCATAACCCATGTGGGAGCGGGCTTGCTCGCGAAGAGGCCAGTCCGGTCAACGCAAAGCTAAAAGTCCTTTTACCAAAGGCTCCAGCTCCAGATGATTAACAGCCTTGACCTGCTCGATCATCGCCGCCGGCCAGCTCTCCAGCCCCAGGCAGGCCCCGAGCATCGCCCCGAGAATCGCCGCGATGGTATCGGTGTCACCCCCCAGGCTCGCCGCCATGCACAGCGCTTCGAAGGCGTTCATTTCGCCAATGGCCACTTGCTGGGCCAGGGCAAACGACACCACCACCGATTCCTGAGACGCCACCGAGGTGCCGATCACGTCATACAGCAAATCGGCGAGCATCGCCCGATCGCTGTCGACACTGAGGGTCCGTGCCCAACTGATGCGCGAAGCGATGCGTCCGCCCGCGACCCAGTGCCCATGCCCCTCCGCTTGCAATGCCATTTGCTGGCCAAGGTTCAAGGCTTCGCCCAGGTCCATGCCGTTAATCCCGGCCGAGATCACCGCCGCCACCGCCGCCGCACTGGAAATGCCCAGCGTGGTGTTGTGGGTAACCTGGCAGGCCTGCACCACGGCCTGGATGAAAGGTTCAGGAGCGGCGACATCCGCCGCGATCCCGACTGGCGTGATGCGCATGGCCGCGCCGTTGGTGGAGCCGTAACGCCCCGCTTCTTCCGGTGAATGGCCGGCGAGGATCATCTCGATCGCCCGCTTGGTCGACGGGCCGAGCAAGTCCTGTGAGCCCTTGGCTTGCATCTCGGCTTCCCATTCGATCAGCCGCCGGGCAAGCCTTGACGGGTCGATCAAGCCCTCGCCCTCGACCAGCAATTGGCCGACCAGAATCGCCTGTTCGGTGTCGTCGGTGATCGAGCCCTTGGGCATGTTCGCGGCGATCGGCTGATCCGGGCCGGCGTCCTGCAGATCGGTGATTTCGCCGAAGCGCGCCTTGATCTCGGCGCGGCTCAGGGATTGCGTCGGCATGCCCAGCGCATCGCCCAGGGCCAGGCCATAAAATGCGCCCAGGGCACGGTTGAGTGCGGTCATTGTGACTGGCCAAATTGCAGGTGCAGGCGAAAATGCACCGGGTCGAGCAGGCTTTCGACCTGCTCCATGAAGCGGTTTTTCCGGTCGTAGGTGGTGCGCAAGGCTTTGAGGAATACCGTGCCTGGGGGGCGGCCCAGCAGTTCGGCGTCTTCGGCATTCAGGGGTTCGGCGCCGATCCATTGATCGCCGCGCTCGCCGATGTAGCCGTAGGCGGCCAGGGTGATGGTCAGGGAGTTATCGATCAGGCCGACCCGCGGCAGGCTTTCCAGGCCTCCGGTGGCGGGCATCAGTGAGCGTTCGAGGGAGACCAGCTTGCCGTCGGTGGAACGCCGGCGTCGGTCGAGGGTGATGAATTGGTCGGTGCCGAAGCGCGGCAGCAGGTCAGGACGGGTCACCGCCTCCAGCCGCAGCACTTCGGTATTGATCAGCGCCCCGCTGTCGGCCAGGGCCTGGGCCCAGCCGTTGCGTTGATCGAGTACCACACCGTCGAAGGTGACGATGGAGCCGACCCCGCTTTGCGTCGCGATGTAATGGCGCCGTTTCAATTCGGCCAGGGCCTCGCGCAGCGTGCCCCGGCTGACCTTGAATTCCTGAGCCAACTGATGCTCGCCCGGCAATAGAAAGCCGTCCTCCAGGAGGCCGCTTTCGATGCGCCGGATGAGTTCGTCGACCACCCGTTGTTTCTTGTCAAATCGTACCTGTCTAATCATGTACAACGTGATAACCGAAACGGGCTGGGGCGGGCAAGGAATATTTCAGGCAGGTGACGGGAGGGTGTAGGCGTCGATCAGTGATAATGGGTTGCGTCAGTGACGCAGCCTCCGCTGCGGTGCGGCGATCCGACAAGCCAGCTCCTACAGGTCAAGTGTCGTGCCCGGATCATGCGGCCGACATATAACCTGTGGGAGCGGGCTTGCTCGCTCCCACAAGGATAGTATTACGGCTCGAGGCCGATGGGGAAGAACTCGCCACCACTCCAGACGCCTAGCCAGCGCTGCCCGTCGATCTCTCGGGTCACGGCCAGTTCCACCAGCTGATAGAACACATTGCGGTGGATCAGCGCTTCAAGGTTGGTGCGCACATGCACGTACGGCGCCGGCTCTTGCGTCACCGGGTCGATCACTACCCGCATCGGGTGTTCGGCACCGGCCTCGGCGGTCTCCTCGACATTGGTGGTAAAGCGCAAGACCTGCGCCTCGCCCTCGCCTTCCACCTCCACGGCAATCGCCACGAAAGGCGCATCGTCGACCTTGATGCCGACTTTCTCGACCGGGGTGATGAGGAAGTAGTCATCGCCGTCGCGACGCATGATGGTGGAGAACAGCTTGACCATCGGCTTGCGCCCGATCGGCGTGCCCAGGTAGTACCAGGTGCCGTCGCGGGCGATGCGCATGTCGATGTCGCCGCAGAAGTCGGGATTCCACAGGTGGACCGGTGGCAAGCCTTTGGTTTTGGGGATTTGCCCCAACAGGTCGTTGGCTTTTTGCGGGCCACTCATTGCGTTCTCCTTCTTGAATTAGTGGTCGCTGAGCCCCAGCAAGCTACGAGCATATTGCTCCAGCGGCGGGCCCATCAGGTCTTCCGGCTTGGTATCGTGGAACGTCAGCAAACCGCCACGACTCTTGATCCGTGCAGTATCAATCAAATACTGGGTGCTGGTCTCGATCAACATGATCTGAATGACGCCACTGTCGATACCGAGTCGATCCACGGCTTCCTGATCGAGCCATTCGTCCGAGTTGCCGATACGGTCATCGGACTTGGCAAAGCGGGTATACAGCAGGTAATGCGCACCGGCGGCTCGGGCTTCGCCCATCGCCTGGTCGAGACCTTCCGGCACGCGGGCCCGGCGCACCATCGGGAAGTATTCGATAAAGCCATCGAAGGCGACTTCGGCGATCACGTTGGGGCGTGGATAAGCACTGCCCGGGGGAGCGAAGGCGCCTTGGGCGATGTAGACGAAGGAGTCCGGCTGAATGCGCAGATTATTGGCTCGGCGGCTGTCGCTATGGTCGAGCAGACCCGCGTCGCTCATGTGGTAGCGAGTGCCTTCGGCCATGTCGCTGACCTTCATGCAGCCACCAAGCGCCAAAATGGCCAGCAGCAAAACCAGGCTACGCATCCTTCCCTCCAGAGGCCGGTGACGGAAAACCGGCGAATGGGCGTTGGATGCAGCTTCCGCGCCAGCTCAAGTACATGGTTGCCTATTCGAATACCTCAGCGGGCAAGCCTCGCTCAGGTGTACGCAAAACCCTGTAGGAGCTGGCTTGCCAGCGAAGGGGGCATGCCTGACACACCGCATCGCCTGGTTCGCCAGCAAGCCGGCTCCTACAGGGTTTTGCGTACTCCTTGTGTTTAAGCGGGCTTGCTCGCGAAGGAGGCCTGTCAGCCGCCGATAATTTTCATGATGGTCGCGCCACCGGAGAACGCCACTTCCTGCTTGTCGCCCAGGGCTTTCACCAGCAAGCGCTGCAGCGCCGGCAATGCCTGATGGCGCGGTTTGTCCAACAGGTCACCCACATAGTGGCGATTGCTCGACGACAAACAGCCATGCAACCAGCCAGTGGAGGACAGGCGCAACCGCGAACAGGTGCGGCAGAACGGCACGCTTTCGTTGGCGATCACGCCGAAGTAACCCTGCCCCGGAACTTCATAACGCACTGCCGTGGCGTCTACAGGTGCGTTAGCTTGCAAATACTCGTAGCGCTCGCCGATCAGGCTCAGCAACTGCGCAAGACTGACGAACTGCTGCAGGAAGGCATTGGAGTCGCTGGCCAGGTGGCCCATGCGCATCAGCTCGATGAAACGCAACTCATAGCCGCGCTCCAGGCAGTACTCGAGCAGCGGCATCACCTGATCGAGGTTCTGCCCGCGCAGCGGCACCATGTTGACCTTGATCTTGATGCCGGCAGCCGAAGCCTGGTCCATGCCGTCGAGCACAGTCGCCAGATCGCCGCCGCGGGCAATGCTGCGAAACGCACTGGCGTCCAGGGTATCGAGGGAAACGTTGATGCGCCGGATGCCGGCATCCACCAGCAGCTGCAGTTTTTTCGCGAGCAACTGACCATTGGTCGTCAGGCTGATGTCCTCAAGGCCCATCTGCCCGACAGCTGTCATGAAGGCTTCAAGTTTGGGGCTGACCAGTGGCTCGCCGCCGGTGATGCGCAAACGCTCGATGCCAGCGGCTTCGATCAGATAGGCCACGCCCCGGGCCATCGCCTCGGCCGAAAGTTCATCCTGCGCAGCCACCAGCCGCTTGCCGTTAGGCACGCAGTAGGTGCACGCGTAATTGCAGGCTGAAGTCAGGCTGATCCGCAGATTGCGAAAACGCCTGCCTTGACGGTCAACGATCATGGATCACTCCGGCAAAAGGAAATTCGGACGGAGTAAAACTTGACTCAGAAATCAAGTTTTAGCAAGCCCTATGCCTGAGTATATTCCTGAGGTACTGCGCCATGTAGCTAAATCATGGCGCGATCAAGCAGCTGAATGGCTCAGCTGCTCGGGGTGTCGGTATCGCGCTTGCGTTTGTTGCCCATGCGCACGCCGATGTCCATCAGGAACTGGAAGAAGCCTTCCTGATCTTCCAGCACATTGCTCCAGAACGGCGAGTGATACAGCGCAACGGCGCCGTGCACCAGCGCCCAGGACGCGCAGTAATGGAAGTAAGGCGGCACGTCTTCGAGTTTGCCTTCGCTGATCCGGCCCTTGATCAGCAGGGTCAGGCGTTCGAAGTTCGAGGCGCGGATCTTGTGCAGTTCCTCGACCATCTCCGGCACCTGGTTGCCCTTGACCACCTTTTCTTCCAGGCGGTCGAACAACCGATAGCGTTGCGGGTCGCGCATGCGGAATTCGAAATAGGCCCGGGACAGCGCCTCCTTGTCCTTGTCGACATCGGCCGAATGCAACAGCTCGTTCAGATCGCGCTCGTAGTCGAGCATCAGGCGCAGATAAATCTCCGCCTTGGACTTGAAGTGCTTGTAGATCGTGCCTTTGCCGATACCGACGGCATCAGCGATCATCTCGACGGTGACACTGTCTTCACCCTGGTCGAGGAACAGCTTGAGCGCGGTATCGAGAATTTCTTGCTCGCGGCGACGAAACTCACGGACCTTACGAGGTTCTTTATGCATAAGAAAAGGTCTGTAGGGGTCAAAATTCGAAGCCGCGTATTATGCCTAACTTGCGCCAAAATGCACGGATCATCCGACCATATCTGTGTTTCATGATGATTTCACGCAGCTTTGCAATTGATGAGAACGCTTCCGAAGCGGGCGTATTCCAAAATTGTTTAAAAACCCGCCCTGCTAAACTGGACTCGGCGCAATACTGATCAATACTTCAACTGTCGGCGGGGCATCTCCCCCAAGTGTCGCGCCGATATAGGTACCAACGGACCGCGTGCCTTTGTTTTACTCCTAATGGTCTTAACCCGGATTCACCCCCCAGAACCCGGGTTTTTTTTGCCTGCGATTTAGCCTTGTGGGCCGAGGCTGCTCACGAAGGCGGCGTTGACCCTAAACCGGTTTCACATGCGCCAACGGGAATAAGCGCTTGAAGTTCTGCGTGGTCTGCTCGGCAAACCGCTCATAGGGCTCACCGCGCAACATCGCCAGAAACTCTGCCACTTCCCGCACATACTGCGGCAGGTTCGGCTTGCCGCGATAAGGGATCGGCGCCAGATATGGCGAATCGGTTTCCACCAGCAAGCGGTCAGCGGGCACTTTGCTCGCCACGTCGCGCAACGCATCGGCATTGCGGAACGTGACAATCCCGGACAGGGAAATGTAATAACCCATGTCCAGCGCCGCTTTCGCCATGTCCCAGTCTTCAGTGAAGCAATGCAGGACGCCCGCCTGAGGCAGCGCCGCTTCACGCAACAGACTCAAGGTGTCGGCACGGGCGCCACGGGTGTGAATGATCACCGGCTTGCCCGTCTGCTGCGCCGCCTGCAAGTGCAGACGAAACGATTGCTGCTGCAACTCGGCCGCTTCCGGTTCGTAGTGATAGTCCAGGCCGGTTTCACCGATCGCCACCACGCGCGGGTGATTCAGTTCCTGCAGCAACCACTCCAGCGCTGGCGCCGCACCGGGTTGCACATCCAGCGGATGCACACCCACCGAGCAGTCGACGTCGGCGTAGCGTTCGGCCAGGGCTTTGACGTCGGCAGCGTTTTCGACGCTGACGCCGATACACAAAAAGTGACCGACCCCGCGCTGACGGGCGGCATCGAGCGCAGCATCCAGAGAACCGTCGTGCGCGGCAAGGTCGAGGCGATCAAGGTGACAATGAGAATCTACGAGCATAAAAGGGCTGCAACTTACATCGTATGGGTAGGACGGTCGGACTTCAGGGCTCCGGCCAGATGGGTTTCGATGCGACTGCGCGCGGTATCGTCGCCTTCATTGAATTGTACGCCGACCCCCGCGGCCCGGTTGCCCTGGGCGCCTTTAGGGGTGATCCAGGTGACCGTGCCGGCGACCGGGATTTTTTCCGGCTCGTCCATCAGGTTCAGCAGCATGAAAACCTCATCGCCCAACTTGTAGCTTTTGTTGGTCGGGATAAACAGGCCGCCGTTCTTGATGAACGGCATGTACGCCGCATACAACACGGACTTGTCCTTGATCGTCAGGGACAAAATGCCGTTGCGAGGCCCCGGATTGACGGCTTCATTCATGCTGATCTCCACGGCTGATATTCAGAGTCTATGCGCGAACGGTCACTTCTGGCCAGGCAAGGACGCCCATTGCACCAACAGCGCCTCCAGCAACAGCGCCGGATTCAGGTTGGCTTTGTTCATCACTTTCTGCCGCTGGGCGAGAATCCAGTCCTGAATGGCGAGCACTTTGTCCTGCGCGGTTTTCTGCGCCAGGTATTGAATGACCTTGCGCATGTCCGTCAGGCCGAGGCCTTCTTCATCCTGGGTCAACTGATAGCGCAGGATCAGGCTCGACCAGTCGCAGAACCAGTCGAACAACAGCAACTGCGGTATGGTTTTCCATTCTTCGGCCAGCTGGGTCGGCGACTGCTGCTGCTTGAGCAGTTTTTTCACCCCGTCGACCACCAGCGCCCGCTGTTCGCGTACGCCCCGGGCCTGCAACTTGACCGCGGCCAATGGCGACCCGGCGGCGAGTGTCAGCAACTCGACGCGTTCCTCTGGCGAACAGTCCGGCAGGGCCTTCGCCAGCCACGCCTGGCTCATCGCCTCACTGGGCAGCGGACACGCCTGCTGCTGGCAGCGACTCTTGATGGTCGGCAACAATCGACTGGACTGGTGGCTGACCAGCAGCAACACGGTATCACCGGACGGCTCTTCAAGACTTTTGAGCAAGGCATTGGCGGCGTTGACGTTCATCGACTCGGCCGGCTCGATCAGCACCACCTTGCGCCCACCCATCTGCGCGGTCTGGACCACGAAGCTGACCAGTTCGCGAACCTGATCGACCTTGATCGCCTTGTCGGCTTCTTCCGGTTCCAGGATGTAGTTGTCGGGGTGGCTGCCGGCCTTGAGCAACAGGCAGGATTTGCATTCGCCGCAAGCGTCCTGCGCGGTCGGCCGCTGGCACAGCAAACTGGCCATCAAGCGCTCGGCCAGCGCGCGCTTGCCGATCCCGGCCGGGCCATGCAGCAGATAGGCGTGAGCATGCTGCTTGCGCCCGGCCAACTGCTGCCAAAGGCTGTCCTGCCACGGGTAGGCTTCAGCCACGGGCCAGCTCCAGCAGACGCGGGAGCAAGGTATCCAGCGCCCGCTGGACCTGCGTCAGCGGCTGGGCGGCATCGACCAGGACATACCGCGCCGGGTCCGCTTCGGCTCGCTTGAGAAAGGCACTGCGCACCGCATCGAAAAATGTCCGGCCTTCGAGTTCGAAGCGGTCCAGGCGACCGCGGGCACTGGCGCGGGCCAGGCCCACTTCAACCGGCAGGTCGAAAATCAGCGTTAGGTCCGGGCGCAAGTCGCCCTGGACAAAGGTTTCCAGGGCGGCGATGCGCTCCAGCGACAAGCCGCGGCCGCCCCCCTGATAGGCGTAGGTCGAATCGGTAAAGCGATCACACAGGACCACGGCGCCGCGGGCCAGCGCCGGGCGAATCACCTCGGCCAGATGCTGGGCTCGCGCGGCGAACACCAACAGCAATTCGGTGTCGGGGTTCATGACTTCGTCGACGGGCGCCAGCAGCACCTCGCGGATCCGTTCGGCCAACGGCGTACCACCCGGCTCGCGGGTCAGCACCACCTCGATACCGGCGGCGCGCAGGCGCTCGGCCAGGTAGTCGCGATTGGTGCTCTTGCCGGCGCCTTCCGGCCCTTCCAGAGTAATAAACAAGCCAGTCACAGGCAGTCCTTAGTCAAAGTCATTGCGGGCTGTGCGGCGCGCTCGCATCGGGCGCGGCAGCGGGTTCTTCAGCGGGTTGTTGCGCCGGCGCTGATGACGGCTCCTGTGGCGGTTCATCGACAGGCGCAGGTGATTCGGGTGATGTCACCTGAGCAGGCGCTTGCGGCGACACTGGCTCCAACGCCTCAGGGGCCATGTTGGGCGAAGCGGCCGGAATCGGCATCTGCTCGTCCAGCGCTTCCGGCGCGCTCGCAGGTGCCGGGCTGGAGCGGTAGTCGGCGCGGCGCTTGATCTGGAACTCGCGCACCGCGTTGTTATGGGCGTCCAGATCATCGGAGAACACGTGACTGCCGTCACCCCGGGCCACAAAATAGAGGCTATTGCCCGCCACCGGGTTGAGAGCCGCATGGATCGCTTCGCGGCCGACCATCGCGATCGGGGTCGGCGGCAGACCGGAAATCATATAGGTGTTGTAAGGGGTCGGTTCCCTGAGGTGGGCACGGGTCAATTTGCCGTTGTAACGATCACCGAGGCCGTAGATCACGGTCGGATCGGTCTGCAACAGCATGCCCATTTCCATGCGCCGCACAAACACGCCGGCGATCTGCCCGCGCTCCTGGGGCACGCCGGTTTCCTTTTCCACCAGCGAAGCCATGATCAGCGCCTGGTAGGGTTCGGTGTACGGCACGTCGGCCGAGCGCTGCCCCCATTCCTTGGCGAGGACTTCGTCGAGGCGGTCGTAAGCTTTCTTCAGCAGCTCGGCGTCGGTCATGCCACGCACGTAGCGGTAGGTGTCGGGGAAGAATCGGCCTTCCGGAAAAATCCCGTCGTGACCCAGTTTCTCCATGACCTGGCTATCGCTCAGACCCTCGAGGGTCTGTTCGAGTTTTTCTTCTTTGGCCAAGGCCGCGCGGACCTGGTGGAAATTCCAGCCTTCGACCAGGGTCAGGCTGTACTGAACGATTTCCCCGCGCTTCCACAGGTCGATCAGCCCTTCGACTGTCATGCCGGGCTGCATGCGGTATTCGCCCTTGTGCAAGGGTTGCCGGGCGAGATTGAAGCGCCAGTAAACGCGCAGCCAGAAAGCATCCTTGATCACGCCATCGGCTTCGAGCCGATAGAGGGTGCGGGTCGGCGTGGTGCCCTTGGGCACCTCCAGCAGTTCTTCCTGGGTGATATTCAGCGGTTGTTGCAGCGCCGAATGGATTTTCCAGGCAGAAGCACCCAGGCACAGCCCCGCCAGAACCAATCCGGTTTCCAGCAGCAGCAACAATTTACGTCTCACGAATCAAGCATCCAGTAGCAGGCGGGCAATGGTTTGGAGTTTACGGGTGAGCGGGCCAACCGGCCAGCTCAGTGCTGCGTAGGCGCGCACCGGCCAAATACCATACACACTGTTGCAGACAAAGACTTCATCGGCCCATTGCAGCTGATCGAGGGTGATGTCGGTGATTTGCGTGGGGATGCCCAATGACTCGGCTTGAAACAATAATTCCGCCCGCATCACGCCGGCCACGCCACAGCGCTTGAGATCAGCGGTGATCAATACCCCGTCGCGCACCAGGAACAGGTTGCTGAACACACCTTCGATCACGCGACCGCCTTGATCGAGCATCAGACCTTCCGCGTGCTCGGAGTCTTGCCATTCGGAGCGGGCAATGACTTGTTCCAGGCGATTGAGATGCTTGAGCCCGGCGAGCAGGGGCTGCCTGGACAGGCGTGTCGAGCAGGGGAACAGACGCACGCCCTGCTCCGCATTCGCCACGGGATACGCGGCGGGAGGACTGCCTTGCAGAATGCGCCGTGCCGGCGCCGAAGGATCCGGTGCATAACCGCGCAGGCCGTCGCCACGGGTGACGATCAGCTTGAGCACGCCTTCACCCAGCGCTTGGGCATAGCTCGATAACTCGGTGCGCAGCGCACTGTGGTCGAGGTTGATCGCCAGGCGCTGGCAACCCTTGACCAATCGCACCAGGTGCCGGTCCAGCAGCACCGGAGCGCCATGGTGCACGGCAATGGTCTCGAACAGACCATCGCCGTAAGCCAGGCCGCGATCCTTCAGCGACAGTGCGTCAGCCGGCTGACCGTCGACCCAGCTGTCCATCAGTCGGCAAACCGGCGGAACACCAGCGAGCCGTTGGTGCCGCCAAACCCGAAGGAGTTGGACAGCACCACATCGATCTCCATATTGCGTGCGGTGTGTGGCACGAAATCGAGATCGCAGCCTTCGTCCGGCTCATCGAGGTTGATGGTCGGCGGCGCTACCTGGCTGTTGATCGCCAGCACGCTGAAGATCGCTTCAACCGCGCCCGCCGCACCCAGCAGGTGACCGGTCATGGACTTGGTCGAACTGACCGCCAGCTTGTAGGCGTGATCACCGAACACCGACTTGATTGCACAGGCTTCGGCAAGGTCGCCCGCCGACGTCGAGGTGCCATGGGCGTTGATGTACTGGACCTGATCGCCATTGATCCTAGCATCGCGCAGCGCATTGGTGATGCAACGTGCAGCACCCGCGCCATCGGCCGGAGGCGAAGTCATGTGGTAGGCATCGCCACTGGTGCCAAAGCCGATCAGCTCGGCGTAGATCGTCGCGCCGCGGGCCTTGGCGTGCTCCAGCTCTTCGAGCACCAGCGCACCGGCGCCATCGGACAACACAAAGCCATCACGGCCCTTGTCCCATGGACGGCTGGCGCGGGTCGGCTCGTCGTTGCGGGTCGACAGTGCACGGGAGGCACCGAAGCCGCCCATGCCCAGACCGCAGGCCGCCATCTCGGCGCCGCCGGCAATCATCACGTCGGCTTCGTCGTACATGATGTTGCGTGCCGCCATGCCGATGCAGTGTGTACCGGTGGTACACGCCGTGGCGATGGCGTAGTTGGGCCCCTGTGCACCCAGGTGGATCGACAGGAACCCGGAAATCATATTGATGATCGAGCCAGGCACGAAAAACGGAGAAATCCGTCGCGGGCCGGATTCATGCAGGGTGCGGCTGGTTTCTTCGATATTGGTCAGACCGCCAATACCCGAGCCCATGGCCACGCCGATACGCTCGCGGTTGGCGTCGGTGACTTCCAGACCGGCGTTGCGAACAGCCTGAAAACCTGCGGCCAGACCGTACTGAATGAACAGGTCAAGCTTGCGAGCTTCCTTGACCGACAGGTATTCCTCGACATTGAAGCCCTTTACCGAGCCGCCAAAACGGGTGGAATAGGCAGAAAGGTCGGTGTGTTCGATCAGACCAATGCCACTGCGGCCAGCCAGAATGCCCTGCCAACTGCTCGGCACATCCGTGCCCAGTGGCGACAACATACCCATACCGGTGACTACGACGCGTCTACGCGACACAGCACTCTCCTTTTTTCAAATGACGACTTTGCCTCAGGCCTAAAGAAAAAACCGCACGCCGTGATGGCAGTGCGGTTTTTCCATGACAGCAAGCAACGATTACAAACTGTTACGCCTGGTGGCTGGTAACGTAGTCGATTGCAGCTTGTACAGTAGTGATCTTCTCGGCTTCTTCGTCAGGGATTTCGGTCTCGAATTCCTCTTCCAGAGCCATCACCAGCTCAACGGTGTCAAGGGAGTCAGCACCCAGGTCTTCAACGAAGGAAGCAGTGTTTACCACTTCTTCTTCTTTAACGCCCAGTTGCTCGGCAACGATTTTCTTGACGCGCTCTTCGATGGTGCTCATACCTTGTTTTCACTCCTAATGGACAAATTCAGGCAGCTGGCCAGTGGGTAAGTGTATAGAAAGACTTTTCAGTTTTTCAACTGAAAGCTTCACTCCTCAAACCCGGTGGCCCTCTGCCTATAAATAGATTGCAGCTTTATAACGGATTTTAGACAGCTCGTATGACATTTTTTTGAAGCTATCCGTCACATTTAACTCATGTACATCCCGCCGTTCACCGGGATTGTAGCCCCAGTCACGTAAGCCGCACCGTCGGATGCAAGAAAAGCGACCACAGACGCGATCTCTTGAGCTTGTCCCAGACGGCCCAGCGGAATCTGCGTCTGCAAGGCTTCACGCTGCGCCTCGGGCAGTTCGCGGGTCATATCGGTGTCGATGAACCCTGGGGCCACCGAGTTTACCGTAATCGAACGCGAGCCGACTTCACGTGCCAGTGCACGGCTGAAACCTTCCAGACCGGCCTTGGCCGCAGCGTAGTTTACTTGGCCTGCGTTGCCCATGGCACCCACAACCGAACCAATACTGATAATTCGTCCCCAACGGGCCTTGGTCATACCGCGCAAAACGCCCTTGGACAGGCGGAACAGACTGTTCAGGTTGGTATCGACGACGTCATGCCATTCGTCATCTTTCATCCGCATCATCAGATTATCGCGGGTGATACCGGCATTGTTGACCAGGATCGCCGGCGCACCGAACTGTTCCTGAATGCTTGCCAGGACTGCAGCGACGGATTCATCGCTGGTGACATTGAGTTCCAGGCCAGTACCCTGGATACCGTTTTCCTTCAGGGTAGCGGCAATGCGCTCGGCCCCCGACGCGGAGGTCGCGGTGCCGACAACGATGGCGCCCTGACGACCCAGCTCCAGGGCGATAGCCTGGCCGATACCGCGGCTCGCACCGGTGACCAGTGCAACTTTACCTTGCAGACTCATGCAAGCTTCTCCTGATTCAGGCCAACGCTGCACGGGCGGCAGCGAAAGCATCTGGGGTATTGAGGTTGGATGTCGACACGCCTTCGGCGCAGCGCTTGTTCAGGCCGGCCAGCACTTTGCCGGGGCCGCATTCGACCAGTTGGGTCGCGCCCCTGGCAGCCAGCGCCTGGACCGATTCGACCCAGCGTACGGGCTTGTAGAGCTGCTCAAGCAGATCGCGCTTGAGGGTATCCAGATCCGCCGGCACGTTGGCGCTGACGTTTTGTACCACTGGAATCTGTGGGACCTGCCAGTCGATCGCCGCGATCGATTCGGCGAAACGCTCGGCGGCCGGACGCATCAGCTCGCAGTGCGACGGCACGCTGACCGGCAATGGCATGGCGCGCTTGGCGCCACGGGCCTTGCAGCCTTCGATGGCGCGCTCGACCGCCGCCTTGGCACCGGCGATGACCACCTGGCCCGGGGAATTGAAGTTGACGGCGCTGACCACTTCGCCTTGCGCCGCTTCGGCACAGGCCGCCAGCACGTCGGCGTCTTCCAGGCCGAGGATCGCGGCCATGCCGCCCTGCCCCGCTGGAACGGCTTCCTGCATCAGTTGGCCGCGGCGCTCGACGAGCTTCACCGCATCGCCAAGGCTCAGGCTGCCTGCCGCCACCAGGGCGCTGTATTCGCCCAGGCTGTGGCCGGCGACATAAGCCGGCTGTGCGCCGCCTTCTGCCAGCCACAGACGCCACAAGGCGATCGAGGCGGTCAGAATGGCCGGCTGGGTTTTATCCGTTTGATTGAGTTGTTCTTCCGGCCCCTGCTGGGTCAGTGCCCACAGGTCGTAACCCAGAGCATCGGAAGCTTCTTTGAAAGTGTCGAGGACAAGCGGATGTTGCGCGCCCAACTCGGCCAGCATGCCGAGGGACTGCGAACCCTGTCCCGGAAAGACGAATGCGAGGGAAGCAGACATGTAACAAGCCCCTAATGATCTTGTCGCCGAAGAATTGACGTCCCACCCCGGGACGCAAGAAAACTGCCAATTGGATGGCCAATTGAACTGAGCGGTCACATTTAAGCATTGTCCGCCAAAAATGCCTAAAGCAACAAATCCTCCAGACGACCGTGGATCCGTTCCGGCAGGTTTTCCTGGATCTCGATCAACGCCCGGGCAATGGCACTCTGAAAGCCCTGAACCCCGGCCGAGCCGTGGCTTTTCACGACGATCCCCTGCAGCCCGAGGAAGCTTGCGCCATTATGCCGCGCAGGCGCCAGGTCGGCTTGCAGCCGCTTCATCAGCGGCAGCGCCATTGCGCCGATTATTTTTGATGCAAAGTTTTTTCTGAACAGGGCTTCGATGCGCCCGGCAATCATGGTCGCCAGGCCTTCGCTGGACTTGAGCAGGATATTGCCGACAAAACCGTCACACACCACCACATCCGCCTCGCCGCGGTACAGACCGTCACCTTCGACGAAACCGATGTAGTTGATCCCACGGGCCCTCTGCAACAAGGTCGCCGCCAGCTTGACCTGCTGATTGCCCTTGATGTCTTCGGTGCCGATGTTCAGCAGCGCCACCCGAGGACGAACGATACCCAGGGTTTCTGCCGCGACCGACCCCATCACCGCAAACTGCAACAGATGCTCGGCGCTGCAATCGACGTTGGCGCCGAGATCGAGCAATTGGCAGTAACCCTTCTGCGTCGGAATCGCCGCGACCATGGCCGGCCGGTCGATACCCGGCAGCGTCTTGAGGACAAATCGCGACAACGCCATCAGCGCGCCGGTGTTGCCGGCACTGACGCAGGCCTGGACCTTGCCGTCGCGCAACAGCTCCAGCGCCACGCGCATCGACGAATCGGGCTTGCCGCGCAAGGCCTGGGCCGGCTTTTCGTCCATGGTGATGACTTCGCTCGCGGGTGCAATCGACAGGCGCGCGCGATCCACAGCCGATTGGCTGGCGATCAATTCTTCAAGGAGTGAGGGTTGACCGACAAGGGTCAGGTGCAACGAGGGCGTGGCATTCAGACAAGCAAGGCTGGCCTGAACAATGCTGCGGGGACCGAAGTCCCCGCCCATTGCGTCAATCGCGATGACTTGAGCAGACAAGTGATTACTCGTCAGCGCCCTTGTCGATCACTTTACGGCCACGGTATACGCCTTCTGGCGATACGTGGTGACGCAGGTGAATTTCACCGGTGGTTTTTTCTACAGACAGAGTGCTTGCCGTCAGGGCGTCGTGCGAACGACGCATGTCACGGGCAGAGCGGGATTTTTTGTTCTGCTGAACAGCCATAATTGATTAACTCCTAAACGTTTGGGTCACGCTTTAACTGCGCCAATACACTGAACGGGTTGGACCGCGTTACCTCGTCCTCGCTCGGTTCGGGCTCATCGAGACCCGCCGGCTGCTGGCATTCTTCCGGATGATGAGCAGGCACAATGGGCAAGGCGAGCAGAAGCTCCTCCTCGATCAGTGACTGCAGATCCAATGGATCTTCGCCCAGTTCCAGCACGTCATGACCTTTCGGCAACGACTGGGTATTCGCACCCTCTTTCACCACAACATAACTGCATTCGCTGTGGATCGGCAGGGTGACCAGCTCAAGACAACGCTGGCAAACCATTTTGACTTCGGTGTCGATAAAGCTGTGGATGACCACAGACTTACGTTCATCTCGCTCAAAAACGAATTTAGCCTGCACCGTACCGACAGTGTCGGAAAGCGGGTCGCAGAGTCTCTCCAAATCGGCCAGCAGCAGTTCACCTTGAAGGGTGGTGCCACGGTCAGCCAATTTGCGCGGGTCAACGTGAGGTGGAATCGGGTCATTCAACATAGGCGCAGCATTATAGGGATGCCCCCGGGCATGTCAAAGGAAATTCAGCCCTGTCCGTCACTTGGTCACCTCGCTAGAATTCGCACCTCCCCTTTGGAGTTGCGCATGCTGCCTTTATTACTCGCTTCAAGCTCGGTTTATCGCCGAGAGTTGCTGGCCCGCCTGCAGCTGCCGTTTACCTGCAGTTCGCCGGATATCGACGAGAGCCATCGCCTGCAGGAGTCCGCCATCGAGCTGGTCAAGCGCCTCGCCGAGGCCAAGGCCCGCGCACTGGCCGATAGCCACCCCGCTCATCTGATCATCGGTTCCGACCAGGTCGCGGTATTGGGCGAGCGGATCATCGGCAAACCCCATACGTTCGACAAGGCCCGGGAACAGCTTTTAGCCGCAAGCGGTGCCAGCGTCACCTTCCTGACCGGCCTGGCATTGCTGAACAGCCAGACGGGCGCCTGCCAGGTCGATTGCGTGCCGTTCACCGTCCATATGCGCACACTCGACATCGCGCGCATCGAACGCTACCTGCATGCTGAGCAGCCCTACGACTGCGCTGGCAGCTTCAAGGCCGAAGGGCTGGGGGTGAGTCTGTTTCAAAGCACCGAAGGCCCTGACGCCACCAGCCTGATCGGCCTGCCGCTGATTCGCCTGATCGATATGCTGCTGGCCGAGGGTGTACAGATCCCCTGAAACACCCCCCTGCAGGAGCTGGCTTGCCAGCGAAAGCGTCCGTTCAGGCGATAAATGCATCGACTGACCCACCGCCTTCGCTGGCAAGCCAGCTCCTACAGTTAATCGGTGCAAGGCCCTCATGACGGGGCCCCAACCAGACAACAAAAAATCAGCGCAGCGTCGGCCCCTGAAACCCCATCCACATCGCCAGATGCTCAGCCACACTGGCACCGAGCTTCTTCGAGAAGCGATCGAACGGCGATTCCTGGACAGTGAAGTCCACCAGCTCCTTCTCGCCAATCACATCGCGCGCCACGGAACTGGCATTTCCCAGGCCATCGATCAGCCCCAGCGGCAGTGCCTGCTCGCCCGACCAGACCAGGCCGGAAAACAGCTCCGGATGCTCCTTGTCCTTGAGGCGCTCGCCACGCCCTTTCTTGACGCTGGCAATGAACTGCTGATGAGTGGTGTCGAGCACGCCCTGCCAGAACTGCGTTTCTTCAGGCTTCTGCGGCTGGAACGGATCGAGGAACGACTTGTGCTCGCCCGAGGTGTAGGTGCGCCGCTCGACGCCCAGCTTTTCCATGGTCCCGACAAAGCCGTAACCGGCCGCCGTCACACCGATGGAACCCACCAGGCTCGCCTTGTCGGCATAGATCTGATCGGCCGCGCTGGCGATGTAGTAGGCGCCGGAAGCGCCCAGGTCGGAGATCACCGCGTAAACTTTGGTATCCGGGTGCAGACCGCGCAAGCGGCGGATCTCGTCATAGACGTAACCCGACTGCACCGGACTGCCGCCCGGACTGTTGATGCGCAGGATGACGCCCTTGACCTTTTCATCCTCGAAGGCGGCACGCAGGCTGCCGACGATGTTGTCAGCGCTGGCGGGCTCCTTGTCGGCAATCACCCCGGTCACGTCGATCAGCGCAGTGTAGGTGCCACTGCGGGTCGCGGCTTTTTCCATGTCCATCAGCGGCGTGAACAGGACCAGCGCGCCAATCAGGTACACGAAGGTCAGCAGCTTGAAGAAGATCCCCCAGCGACGGGACCGGCGCTGTTCCTGCACGCTGGCCAGCAGGGTCTTTTCCAGCAGCTTCCAGCTTTTCTCGTCACCGCTCTCTGCGCTCGCCTTGACGGGAGCCTTCCATTCGTCGGTCATGCCATGTACCCCAGCAAAAACGGTTTAAGCCTGGCTCAGCCAGGCCTGCAATTCTGAAAAACGGTCAATCGCCAGGCGCGGTTCGAACAGTTTCAGCGCCTCGATCGATTGCGCGCCATAGCTGACGGCCACCGAGTCCATCCCGGCGTTGCGCGCCATCTGCAGGTCGAAGGACGAATCGCCGACCATCAACGCCTGCTCCGGACGGACCCCGCAATGCGCGACGATCTGCTCCAGCATCAGAGGATGGGGCTTGCTCGCCGTTTCATCGGCGGCCCGGGTGATGTCGAAATAATCTTCCCAGCCGTGCGACTTCAGCACCCGATCCAGCCCGCGCCGGGCCTTGCCGGTGGCAACCGCCAGGCGATACCCGTCGGCGCGAAACGCTGCCATCGACTCGACCACACCCTCGAACAATGGCGAGGGCACGGCTTCGGAGGCAATGTAGTGATCGGCATAGTGCTGACGGAAGGCGACCAGCTCATCGTCACCAATGTCTGGATACAGCGTACGAATCGCCTCCGGCAAGCCCAGGCCGATGATGCCCTTGACGGCAAAATCATCGCGCAACTCAAACCCGGATCGCTCGGATGCCACGTGCATTGCCTCGACAATCCGACCAATGGAATCGGCCAGTGTGCCATCCCAGTCGAAAATCAGCAGTTTGTAATCAGATGGGTGCACTCAAGCGCTCCACGGTCTTGGCCCACATCTCGTCGACGGGTGCCTGCAATTTCAGCTCGCCACCGTCAGGCAGCGGCACGGTCAGCATGTAGGCGTGCAGGAACAGGCGCTTGCCGCCCAGGTCACGAATCTCTTTGCTGAAGCCCTCGTCGCCGTACTTGGTATCGCCGGCGATGCAATGCCCGGCGTGCAAGGTGTGAACCCGAATCTGGTGGGTACGGCCGGTGATCGGCTTGGCTTCGACCAGGGTGGCAAAGTCGCCGAAGCGGCGCAGGACCTTGAACACGGTCACAGACTCCTTGCCCTCCTCCTCGTCGACCTCGACCATGCGCTCGCCGGAGCGCAGATTGCTCTTGCCCAGCGACGCCCGGACTTGCTTGATCGAGGCCGCCCAGTTACCGCGAACCAGCGCCATGTAGCGCTTGTCGACTCCATCGCCGCGCAAGGCCGCGTGCAAGTGGCGCAACATGCTGCGCTTCTTGGCGATCATCAACAGGCCGGAGGTGTCACGGTCGAGACGGTGAACCAGCTCGAGCTCCTTGCAATCGGGACGCAACTGACGGAAGGCTTCGATCACTCCGTAAGTCAAGCCGCTGCCACCGTGAACCGCAATGCCGCAAGGCTTGTTGATCACGATCAGCGCCTTGTCCTCGAAGACAATCGACGCTTCGAGCCGCTGCAGCAGGCCCTGGGCCAGAGGCACGGGTTCGTCGCGCTCAGGCACGCGAACGGGCGGCACGCGCACGATATCGCCCGCCTGCAGCTTGTATTCGGGCTTGATCCGACCCTTGTTCACCCGCACTTCGCCCTTGCGCAAAATGCGGTAAATCAAGGTCTTGGGCACGCCTTTGAGCCGAGCGAGAAGGAAATTGTCAATACGTTGGCCGGCATATTCCGGCGAGACCTCCAGCAGTTGTACCGCTGGGGTCGAAGGGGCAGTAGTCGTCATCCCGCGATGATAACAATTTTTTATGGAATTGAAGCACTTAATCATTGCTGCTATAGTCGCGAACGCCGCCAAAAGTGGCCTGGACAGCGGACCAACGGTCAAAAACCGGCCCTGACCATCGCAATTCACGAGGACGAGAGGCCGTCCTACGGGGCTTTCGCTACGTAACGGTAGAGTTTGCAGTTGTAACAAGCGCAGGTGACATGAGGCCTGAATCATGCCGCAAAGCAGAGTTTTCACTCGCCTTGCGAGCAAATATTCACGGCCAGTTCACAAAGTGCAGTCAGCTACGAACAACCCCGAGCGAACGCTTCGGAAACAACGCCTAAATTAGCCATGATGCGTGACCTCCCCCTTCGGAGCTCACGGTAAATGCCAACCCGCTGCGGATTCTGCGCGCGGCAGCACCCGAATTATCAGGGATACGTGTAGGGTGGAGATGCACAACCGCTGGACTGTGTAGCATTAGGCTTTATCAAGACGCTTCATCTCGTCCACAGCCGCCGGTTGATTCCTCCTCCTGACTGAGTGCTTAAGTAGCCACAGCAAGCAGGACGCGTACGTCGCGATGAAGGCCCACATTGGCCGGACTTCGCTGGACACGGGAATGGCCAACCATTCCCGACGCACCTGACACCGACCGTGAGAAGTCGTGTGTGCCGAACGCCGTTTCCGGCAGCCCGGAAACCGACGGTACTACATGAAAAGAATGCTGATTAACGCAACCCAACCCGAAGAGTTGCGTGTTGCACTGGTAGATGGCCAGCGCCTCTACGACCTGGACATCGAATCCGGTGCACGCGAGCAGAAAAAGGCCAACATCTATAAAGGCCGGATTACTCGCATCGAACCAAGCCTCGAGGCTGCCTTTGTCGATTTCGGCTCTGAGCGCCATGGCTTCCTGCCCCTCAAAGAAATCTCCCGCGAATATTTCAAGAAAGCCCCCGAAGGCCGCGTCAACATCAAGGACGTCCTGAGCGAAGGCCAGGAAGTCATCGTTCAGGTCGAAAAAGAAGAACGTGGCAACAAGGGCGCCGCCCTGACCACCTTCATCAGCCTGGCCGGTCGTTACCTGGTGTTGATGCCGAACAACCCGCGTGCGGGCGGTATCTCCCGTCGCATCGAAGGTGAAGAGCGCAACGAACTGCGTGAAGCCCTGAACGGCCTGGTTGCCCCGGCCGACATGGGTCTGATCGTGCGCACTGCCGGCCTGGGCCGCAGCAGCGAAGAAATGCAGTGGGACCTCGATTACCTGCTGCAACTGTGGACCGCTATCAAAGAAGCTTCGCTGGATCGTTCCGCGCCGTTCCTGATCTACCAGGAAAGCAACGTGATCATCCGCGCGATCCGCGATTACCTGCGCCAGGACATCGGCGAAGTGCTGATCGACAGCGTTGAAGCCCAGGACGAAGCCCTGACCTTCATTCGCCAGGTGATGCCGCAGTACGCCAGCAAGATCAAGCTGTACGAAGACAGCGTGCCGCTGTTCAACCGCTTCCAGATCGAAAGCCAGATCGAGACCGCCTTCCAGCGCGTCGTCGAACTGCCTTCCGGCGGCTCCATCGTGATCGATCCGACCGAAGCCCTGGTGTCCATCGACATCAACTCGGCGCGCGCCACCAAAGGCAGCGACATCGAAGAAACCGCGCTGCAGACCAACCTTGAAGCCGCCGAAGAAATCGCCCGTCAGTTGCGCTTGCGTGACATCGGCGGCCTGATCGTCATCGACTTCATCGACATGACCCCGGCCAAGAATCAGCGCGCCGTGGAAGAGAAAGTCCGCGAATGCCTCGAAGCCGACCGCGCTCGTGTACAAGTCGGCCGTATCTCGCGCTTCGGCCTGCTGGAAATGTCCCGTCAGCGCCTGCGTCCATCCCTGGGCGAAAGCAGCGGCATCGTTTGCCCGCGTTGCAACGGCACCGGCATCATCCGTGACGTCGAATCGCTGTCGCTGGCGATCCTGCGCCTGATCGAAGAAGAAGCCCTGAAAGACCGCACTGCCGAAGTCCGCGCCCAGGTGCCGATTCCGGTCGCTGCGTTCCTGCTCAACGAGAAACGCAACTCGATCACCAAGATCGAACTGCGCACCCGTGCCCGCATCGTCATTCTGCCGAACGATCACCTCGAAACGCCGCACTTCGAAGTGCAGCGTCTGCGCGATGACAGCCCGGAAGCCGCGGTCGGCCAGTCCAGCTACGAGATCGCTGCTGCCGCTGCCGAAGTCGAAGAAGTCCAGCCAGCCGCCGCGACCCGCACCCTGGTCCGCCAGGAAGCCGCGGTGAAGACTGCACCGGCCCGCGCCAACGCTCCGGTTCCTGTCGAAGTCGTCGCTGCCGCCCCCGTTGCCCCACCGGTCGCCGCGCCAGAGCCCAGCCTGTTCAAAGGCCTGGTGAAGTCGCTGGTCAGCCTGTTCGCGACCAAGCAAGAGCCAGCCGCCCCGGTTGTGGTTGAAAAACCAGCGACCACCGAGCGTCCGGCCCGCAACGAAGAGCGTCGCAACGGTCGTCAGCAAAGCCGCAACCGTAACGGTCGCCGCGACGAAGAACGCAAACCGCGCGAGGAACGCGCACCGCGTGAAGAACGCGCTCCACGTGAGCCACGCGAAGAGCGTCAGCCACGCGAAGCCCGCGAAGAGACCACCACGCCAGTAGTGCTCGCGAAGAACGCGCACCACGCGCGCCTCGTGAAGAACGCGCACCGCGTGCTCCTCGCGAAGATCGCAAGCCCCGTGGCGACCGTGAAGAGCGGGTTCGTGAACTGCGTGAGCCGCTGGATGCCATCGCTCCGGCTCCAGCTCCGGCTCCGGCTCCGGCCGCCGCCGCTGCCGCTACCGCCGAAGAACGTCCTGCCCGCCAGCCACGCGAAGAACGTGCTCCACGCCCACCGCGTGAAGAACGTCAACCACGTGCCGAGCAAGCGGCTGCAGCCGTTGCCGAAGAAGAGCTGACCGGCAACGAAGAGCAACTGCAGGAAGACGGTCAGGAAGGCGCCGAAGGCGATCGTCCACGCCGCCGCTCCCGTGGCCAGCGTCGTCGCAGCAACCGCCGCGAGCGTCAACGCGATGCCAATGGCAACGTGATCGAAGGGTCGGATGAGTCCGAGTCCGCCGACGGCGAAGCCAGCGAAACCCGCGAAGCACCAAGCGCTGCCGATCTGGCCGCCGGCCTGGCGGTTACCGCAGCCGTTGCCAGCAGCGTGATCAGCGCGCCAGCCGAGGCCCAGGCCAACGAGCAAGCCGAACGCGCCACTGCCGCCAACCTGGACACGGCTCCAGTGGAAGCGCCGGCCGTTGAAGCGACCACGCCGGTCGAAGTCACTGCATCCCCGGAAATCGAAGTCGCGCCGACGCCTGAAACCCAGCCTGAAGTTGAAGCTGTGGCTGTGGCTGAGCCGGCAATCGTCGCCGAAGCGCCAGCCGTGGTAGCAGAGCCGGCGGCTGAAACAGTCGCCGAAACCGTGACCGAAACCGTTCGTGAAGTTCGCGAAGAGCAGACCGCATTCAATTGGGTTGCCGAGCCAACTGCCACCGAAGCGCCAGAAGCTGAAGCCATGGTGTCCGAGCCAGTGGTAGCCGCCGCCGAACCTGCAGCGGTAGTCGAAGCTGTACCGGTGGCCGAAGCTGCACCGGTAGTCGAATCCGCATCGGTTGTCGCCGAAGTGGCGGCACCTGAAGTCGAAGCTGCGCCTGTCAGCGCCCTGACGCCAAGCGGCCGTGCGCCGAACGACCCACGTGAAGTGCGTCGTCGCAAGCGTGAAGCCGAGCGTCTGCAGAAGGAAGCCGAACTGGCGGCCGCTGCGGCACCGGTTGTGGCTGAAGTGGTCGAGGCAGCTCCTGCCCCGGCTACCGAAGTCGCCGCCGAGCCGGTTGACTCCGCGATCGACGAAGCGCCGCGCTCCGTTCAGGAAGCGGTAGAGCAACGCGAGCAAGCCCTGGAAAAAGAGCACGAGCCTAAACCTCTCGTCTGATTCCATCGGCCACTAAAAAGCCCCGCCTGGTGATCCAGGCGGGGCTTTTTTTTATGTCTGTGGTATAGCAGGTGGACCGCGTTATCGTTCTTCGCTGGCACGCCAGCTCCTACAGGGGATTGTGTCGTTCACATGTCCTGCATACGGCGCAACCCCCTGTAGGAGCTGGCTTGTCGGATCGCCTCACCGCAGCGAAAGCGGTCTTTCAGGCGAAGACCAACGCCTCAGGCACATCCACATCCCACAACACCCCGGGATCATCCACCGCGACTTCAACCACACGCGCTTGCGCAAACAACGGCTTGGCGCCTTGATCACCCGATAACGCCATCAACCCCGGCCCAAACGTGCGCCCGAACCCCACCGGATGCCCATACGCACCGTCCTGCACCGGCACACTGACCGAATCGTCCGCAATCCCCGCCACCACCCGCTCAATACTCGACGCCAGGATAAACGGCATGTCGCCCAACACTATCAACCAGCCACCCAGCTGCGGACACGCCGCCACCCCGGCCGCAATGCTATCGCCCATGCCGGTCGACTCGATCAGCACAATCTCGCAACCATAAGCCTGGGCCATGCGAATCACTTGCGGGCGGTCAACGGTCGTCACCAGGACGCGCTTCTCAAGGTTGGCCGGCAAATTCACCAGCACCTGTTCGATCACCGAATGAACAGCGCCATCGCGCCCGGCACAATCGGCCAACAACTTGTCCTTCCCGGCACCCGCCACCTCGCGGAAACGGCTGCCCTGCCCTGCCGCCAACACGATGACGCCGATGGGTTCGCTCATACGTCCTCCTGCAACGGCCTCATCTGCTTCAGCTCGACACCGTTCTTGATCGCGACAATTTCGGCCAGCAGCGACAAGGCGATTTCCGCCGGGCTATGGCTGCCGATGTGCAAACCGATCGGGCCGTGCAGCCGCTCGATGGCCTGATCCGACAAGCCTAGCTGAACCAGGTTGTCCCGGCGCTTGCGGCTGTTGACCCGGGAACCCAGTGCACCGACATAAAAGGCCCTGGAGTCCAGGGCGGTGAGCAACGCCATGTCGTCCAGGCGCGGATCGTGGGTCAGGGCAACGATGGCGGTGCGTTCGTCGGTCTGGATGTTCAGCACCGCTTCGTCTGGCATTCCCGAGACGAAGCGCCCGTGCTGCTCCTCCCAGCCGTAGACGAACTCGGTGCGTGGATCGCAGATCAGCACTTCGAAATCCAGCAGCCGCGCCATCTCGGCGACGTAACGGGACAATTGCCCCGCGCCAATCAGCAACAACCGCCAACGCGGACCATAGATGGCGCGCAAGGTCTTGCCGTCAAACGTCAGCCCGTCGGTCTTGCTGGCCGGTTGCAAAACCACTGCACCGGTCGCGATATCCAGCTCCCGCGCCACGATTTCATGGGCCTCGCAACGTGTCAGCAGCTCGGCCACCCAGCCCGGATCAGCGACACGCTCCTCGGTCAGGCGCAGCGTGCCGCCGCAGGGCAAACCGAATCGCGCGGCCTCCTCACGGGTGACGCCATAGGTGATCAGCTGTACCGGCGGCCCATTGGCCGGAATCCGCCCATCGTGCAGCCGGGCAATCAGATCATCCTCGACACAGCCACCGGACACCGAGCCGATGACCACCCCGTCTTCACGCAAGGCCAGCATGGCGCCAGGCGCCCGGGGCGCGGTGCCCCAGGTCTGGACCACGCTGTACAACACCACCCGCTGGCCGGCGCGACGCCACTGCAGCACACTGCGCAAAACATTCAGATCGACGCTGTCCATCAGGCCTCGGCCTTCTGCCAACCCTGCAACTGGTAACGCACCGGCAGATCGCGGATGCGTTTGCCGGTAGCGGCAAAGATCGCGTTGCACAGCGCCGGCGCAATCGGCGGCACACCTGGCTCGCCGACACCGCCCAACGGCACATCGCCCGGCGGCGTCACCAGATGCACCGCGACGTCCTTCGGTGCCAGGGACATGCGCGCCACTTCGTACATGTGGAAGTTGTCCTGCTGGACCTTGCCGTCCTTGAAGCTGATTTCGCCCAGCACCGCATTGCCCAGGCCCATCACGCAGGCGCCTTCGAACTGCGCGCGAATCCGTTCAGGGTTGATCTGCGGCCCGCAATCCACCGCAATGTCCGCCTTGTGCACGATCAAGGTGCCGTCGTCTTTGACTTCGACCTCGATCACCGCGGCCACGTAGGTGACGAAGCTGTAATGCACCGCCAGGCCCAGGCCTCGGCCCTTGGGCATTTCACGGCCCCAACCGGCGGCTTTGGCCGCGGTTTCCAGCACCGTGCGCATCCGCCCGGTGTCGATCGGATAACGCTCGGGCGATTCGCCGTAGTTCCATTCTTCACTCAGTGTGCGCGGATCGATCTGCCGGTCCGGGCCGAGCAATTTGATCTGGTATTTGAGCGGGTCTTGCCCGGCCTTGTGCGCCATCTCATCGACAAAGCTCTGAATCGCAAAGCCGTGGGGGATGTTCGACACCGAACGGTACCAGCCGACCCGGGTGTGGATCGCCGCTTCGGGGTTTTCCAGGCGTACGTTGGGAATCGCATACGCCATGTTGGTGAACCCCATGCCCAACTCGAAGGCCGCTTCGTGGTTCATACCCGGCGCGAACAGTGCAGTGATACTCGGCGCGACTGTGCGGTGCAGCCAGGCGGACGGCAGGCCGTCCTTGTTGAGGCTGGCCTTCAAGTATTCGGCCGACACCGTGTGGAAATAGGAACAATGGATGTCGTCTTCCCGGGTCCATTGCACCCGCACCGCCTTACCGGGGAATTCCCTGGCGAGTATCGCCGCTTCGATGATGAAGTCCGGTTTGGACTTGCGACCAAAACCGCCGCCCAACAACGTCACGTTGATGGTGACGTTATCGAATGGAATGCCCAGGCGTTCGCCGATGCGCTCGCGGGTGACTTGCGGCGCCTGGCTCGGTGCCCAGGCTTCACACAGGCCGTCCTTGAAGCGCGCGATGGCGACCATCGGTTCCATTGGCGCCTGTGTCAGGTGCGGCAAGTAATAGGACGCTTCCAGGGTGCTGTCGGCGCTGGCCATGGCCTCCTCGATGTTGCCGGTATTGCGCACCACTTTGCCGGACTTGAGGGACGCGGCCTCCAGTTCCTTGCGGTAGGCGATCGAGTCGTAACTGGCATGAGGACCGTCATCCCACTCGATTTTCAGCGCATCGCGGCCCTTGATCGCCGCCCAGGTATTGCTGGCGACCACCGCCACCCCGCCCAGCGGTTGAAACTCCAGCGGCAGCGGCCGATCTTCGATCTGAATGACCTTGATCACACCGGGGACTTTCATTGCCGCGCTGGCGTCGAAGGATTTGACCTTGCCGCCATACACCGCAGGTCGGGCAATGGTGGCGAAGAGCATGCCCTCGAAATACACGTCGGCGCCGTAGACCGCGCGACCGTTGACGATATCGTCACCGTCGATCGCCCTGCTGCCTTCCTTGCCGATGTAGCGAAATTCCGACGGTTGCTTGAGCCGCAGACTGTCACGGGCCGGCACCGCCAACGCGCCGGCAGCCGCGGCCAGGGCGCCGTAACCCAGTTCGCGACCGGTCGGCTGGTGAAGCACTTTATGCAATTGCGCCCGGCACTCGCTGACCGGCACTTTCCACTGCTGCGCGGCGGCCTGTTCGAGCATGGTCCGCGCGGCCGCACCGCAGCGACGCATCGGCTCGAACCAGTGGCGCATGCTGCGCGAACCGTCGGTGTCCTGGTTGCCGAAGCGTACTTCGTCGCCAGGCGCCTGTTGCACTTTCATCATTGCCCAGTCAGCTTCCAATTCATCGGCCACCACCATGGTCAGGCTGGTGCGCACACCCTGGCCCATTTCCGAGCGGTTGCAGACCACGGTCACGGTGCCGTCAGCAGCGATGCTGATGTACACCTTCGGATCATCGATCCAGCCGTGGGGCATGCCGTCGGCGCCGAATTTCTTCTGCTTTTCTTCGGCGAAAGCGTCTTGCCAACCCCAACTGGCCACCAGCACCAATGCGCCGGACGCACCGACACCTTTGAGAAAGCCACGGCGACTGAGGTTGCTCAGGGCAAAGTCATTGGGTAACCGGCTCATGCCTTGGCCTCCTTCAGGTGAGTGGATGCCTGACGGATGGCGGTCTTGATGCGGTTGTAAGTGCCGCAACGGCAAATGTTGCCGACCATCGCCTCTTCGATCTGTGCGTCGCTGGGATTTGGATTGGTCTTGAGCAAGGCGGTGGCGGACATGATCTGCCCGCCCTGGCAATAACCGCACTGGGCCACAGCGGTGTCGAGCCAGGCTTGCTGGACGATTTTTCCAACCGGGTCGTTATGCAATTCGTCGATGGTGGTGACGTTTTGCCCGTTCGCTGAACTGAGAGGCGTGATGCACGCCCGAGCCGGTTGACCGTCAATATGAATCGTACAGGCACCGCACAGTCCCATTCCGCAGCCGAACTTTGTTCCCGGATGGCCGCCTGCCACATCGCGAATGGCCCAGAGCAGCGGCATCTCGTCAGGAACGTCCATTTTGTAAGGTTGACCGTTGAGTATCAGGGTATTCATGGGCACGCCCGCATAGTTATGGAGGTTATGGGGTCGAGCAATCTGCCGCCATGAGGGATGGCGGTTGGCATCACGCAGATCGACTCAGGCTAATGGGGCTCTCTTATGCGGACGGCAGCGTCTGCATCGGGCCTTTGGTGGAGCAAATGCTTGCATCGTCAGGTGGCTGGGTTAACTCGGCATTAACAAAAAAGCCCTGCACAGTTAAAGGTGTGCAGGGCTTTGGAATCATCCACTAAAGCGTAGCTTCAATAACGATTGGGCTCCATTTCCAACTCAACGTGAAAACGTTCTGAAATGTCTTTCTGGATGCGCTGCGCCAGATGCAGCAATTGCAGACCGGTGGCGCTGCCGTAGTTGACCAGCACCAGCGCCTGCAGCTTATGCACGCCGGCGTCGGCATCGCGATAACCTTTCCATCCCGCGCGCTCGATCAGCCAGCCCGCCGCCAGCTTCATTTGCCCGTCGGGTTGCGCGTAGGCCACCAGGTCCGGGAATTCACCCTTCAACTGCGCCACGAGTGCTGCGGACACCAAGGGATTCTTGAAGAAGCTGCCGGCATTGCCGAGCACCGCCGGGTCGGGCAGCTTTTCATTGCGGATGCTGCAAATCGCCTGGCTGACATCGGTAGCGGTCGGCTGATCGATACCCTGCTCGGTCAGGCGCTGACGTACCGGGCCGTATTCCAGATGCAGGTGCGCGGCGCGATCGAGGAGGAAACGCACCCGCAGGATCAACCAGCGTCCCGGTTCCTGTTTGAACAGGCTGTCGCGGTAGGCGAAGTTGCATTCTTCCAGGGTGAAGTCGCGCAGCTTGCCAGTCTGGCGATCCAGCGCGGTCAGGCCGGCGAACACATCCTTGATTTCCACGCCGTAGGCGCCGATGTTTTGCATCGGTGCCGCGCCGACGGTGCCGGGAATCAGGCTGAGGTTCTCCAGCCCCGACAAGCCCTGGGCCAGGGTGTGTTGCACGAAGGGATGCCAAGGCTCGCCAGCCTCGGCTTCGATCACGACCTTGCTGCCATCGTCGCTCAGGATGCGAATCCCGCGGGTGGCCATGCGCAGCACCAGCGACTGGATATCGGCGGTCAGCAGCAGGTTGCTGCCACCGCCAATCACCAGCAATGGCACTTGATGTTGCGCCGCATAGGCCAGGGCTTCGCGCACGTCGGCGTCGCTGTGGGCCTCGGCGAACAACCGGGCCTGGACGTCCACCCCGAAAGTATTGAACGGTTTCAGCGAAACGCCGGGCTGTACCTGCAAACTCATAACCGCCCCTTCAATTCGATCACCAGCCGATCACTGGCGCGCTCGATCAGGTCCAGCACTTGCTCAAAGCCCTGGTCGCCGTCGTAATACGGATCGGGGACTTCGTCGATTTCCGACTCGTAGCGGCGCAGGAACAGGTCCAGCTCGGCCTTGCCCTTGGCCGGTTGCAGGGCCTTGAGGTAGCGCAGGTTGCTGTTGTCCATCGCCAGGATCAGGTCGTAGCTGGCGAAATCGGCACGGCTCACTTGCTGGGCGCGCTGGGCGGACAGGTCGTAACCGCGCAACCTGGCCGCAGCCTGGCTGCGCTTGTCCGGGGCCTTGCCGACGTGCCAGTCGCCAGTGCCGGCGGAGGCGACTTCGATGTGATCGGCCAGCCCCGCTTCGCGCAATTTATGGCGCAGCACCCCTTCCGCCGTGGGAGAACGGCAGATATTGCCCAGACAGACGAACAGGACCCGCATCAGGCCTCCAGCAGGCGACGAACGCGCTCGAGGTCTTCAACGGTGTCGACGCCGGTGGGCGGTGCGATCAGTGCGTCGGCGACGTGAATCCGCACGCCGTGCCACAGGGCACGCAGCTGTTCCAGGGATTCGGTGTTTTCCAGCCAGCACGGGCCCCAGCCGACAAAGTCATGCAGGAAACCGGCGCGGTAGGCATAGATGCCGATATGGCGGCGGTACGGCACGCCTTCCGGCAGTTGCTCGCGGCTCTTGGCGAAGGCATCACGGGCCCACGGCAAGGTCGCGCGGCTGAAGGTCAGCGCCAGGCCGTTGAGGTCGCTGACGACCTTGACCACGTTGGGATTGAACAGGGTTTCCACGTCTTCGATCGGCTCGGCCAGGGTGGCCATGCGCGCTTCGGTGTGGGCCGCCAGGTTGGCGGCGACCTGATCGATCACGCTCGGCGGGATCAACGGTTCGTCACCCTGGACGTTGACCACGATTGCATCGGGCGCCAGGCCCAATTTCGCGGCGACTTCGGCCAGGCGATCGGTGCCGGAATTGTGGTCTTCACGGGTCAGCACCACCTCGGCGCCAAAGCCCTTGCAGGCCTCGACAATGCGCGCGTCGTCAGTGGCGACCACCACGCGCTCGGCGCTGCTTTTGCTGGCCTGTTCCCAGACGTGCTGGATCATCGGCTTGCCGGCGATCATCAGCAACGGCTTGCCCGGCAAGCGGGTGGAGGCGTAACGCGACGGGATGACAACGGTAAAGGCTGTGGTCATTTATCCAGGCGCTCGTCGGTGGTCAGGGTGCGGGCTTCGGTTTCGAGCATCACCGGAATGCCGTCACGAATCGGGTACGCCAGACCTGCGCCCTTGCTGATCAGCTCGGTCTTGTCGGCACTGAGCTTGAGCGGGCCTTTGCAGACCGGGCAAGCGAGGATATCGAGCAATTTGGTGTCCATGAGCATTCCCTGGAGAAAAACGGATTAAGGCAAAAGACGAGCCGGCAACAGGCGCATCAACTGCGTATCGAACCAGGCCACGAAGGCCGGCGATGGCGCAGCATCGACCGCCAGGTACCACCAATCGGCGGCGGCGAAGGCACGGCACTTCACCGCGTCCTTTTCGGTCATCACCAATGGCAATGACGGCGTGAAATTCAAGGCCTGGACGCTGTATTCGGCGTGGTCGGCAAATGCATGGGGTACGGGCTGCCAGTGTAGCGTTTCGAGGGTCGTGAAGAAACGCTGCGGATTGCCGATCCCGGCCACCGCGTGCAGGGCCTGGCCGGCGGCAAAGTGGTCGAGGGGACGCCGTTCGCCGCTTTGCAGGTTGACCAGCGCGGTGGGCCGTAGCTGGAAGGCAAAACCACCGTCGCGGTCGGCGGCAGCGCCGTTGTAGAGCACCGCGTCGACGCTGTGCAGGCGCTCGGCGGGTTCGCGCAATGGCCCGGCCGGCAGGCAGCGTTTATTGCCAAGGCCACGGGCGGCGTCGATCAGCACCAGTTCCAGGTCGCGGGCCAGGCGATAATGCTGCAGGCCGTCGTCGGACAGGATCAGGTCCAGCGGTTCACTCGCCAGCAAGGCTTTGACCGCGCGGCTGCGGTCCGGATCGATCATCAACGGGACGCCGGTGCGCTGGACGATCAACAAAGGCTCGTCCCCGGCGATTTCGGCGCCCTGCTCTGCTTCGACCCGCCACGGCAGGTGCGGCGGTTTGGCGCCGTATCCGCGGCTGACCACCCCCACCCGCAGACCGCTGCGCTGACAGTGCTGGATCATCCACAGAATCAAGGGCGTCTTGCCGGTGCCGCCGACGGTGATGTTGCCGACCACGATCAGCGGCACCGGTGGCTGATAGATCTCGCCCTCACCCGCCAGGAAGCGCTTGCGCTTGTTGTTGACCACGCGCCGATACAACCACTCCAGCGGCTGCAACAGCTTCAGGGCCGGATGACCCTGGTACCACGCGGCGAGCAAGCGATCGGACATGGCCATCAGGGCGCGGGCGGCGCCGCTTCGACAGTGGTCATGCGCAGGTGACTGAAGCCGAGTTTGCCGGCGGCGTCCATGGCGGTGATGACGGCCTGATGCTGGGTCTTGCCGTCGGCGCTGATGGACAGCGGCAGGTTGGTGTCACCGCTGGATTCTTTCTGCAGCGCGTCCATCAGCGTTGCCAGGTCGTTCTTCGGCAAGATCCGGTTGTTCACCGAGAACACGCCCTCGGCACTGATCGCGACGTCCAGGTGCTTGGCCTGCTGGTCTTCGGCAGGCGCACCGCTGACCGCTTCCGGCAGATCGACGCGCAACTGGGTTTCACGGGTAAAGGTGGTGGTCACGACGAAAAACAGCAGCAGGATAAACACCACGTCGATCAGCGACGCGAGGTTGATGTCCACGTTCTCCCGTTGCTTGCGGCGGAATTTCACGCTTTTTTGCCCTCGGACAGGTCCACGTCACGGTCACCCTGCACAACCTCGACCAGCTTGATCGCTTCCTGCTCCATGCCCACCACCAGTTCATCGATCCGGCGTTGCAGGAAACGGTGGAAGAACACGGCCGGGATACCGACCATCAGGCCCGCGGCGGTGGTGATCAGTGCTTTGGAAATACCACCCGCCAGCACGGCAGCGTTGGTGCCCATGCCCGTGCCCATGAACGCACTGAAAATATCGATCATGCCCAATACGGTGCCGAGCAAGCCGAGCAACGGGGCCATGGCGGCGATGGTGCCCAAGGCGTTGATGTAGCGTTCGAGTTCGTGAATGACCCGCGCGGCGGCCTCTTCGATGCACTCTTTCATGATCTCGCGACCATGTTTGGAGTTGGCCAGGCCCGCCGCCAGGACCTCACCCAACGGCGAGTTGGCGCGCAGTTCCTTGAGTTTCTCTTTATTGAGTTGCTTGTCCTTGATCCAGACCCAGACCTGCCCGAGCAAATGTTCCGGGGCCACACGACTGGCGCGCAGGGTCCAGAGACGCTCGGCGACGATCGCCATGGCCGCGATGGAACTCAGAATGATCGGCAGCATCATCCAGCCGCCGGATTTGACCAATTCCCACACAGTGACAGTCCCCTCGAAAAAGTGCGCCACTCTAACATAGGGGCTGGGCGCACCGTAGACCGGGATATCGCCTCCGGTGGGCTCCATTGACTTGCGATCAGGGTGCAGGCCGCCAGAAACGCCGTTCCTCACGCATTGTCCAGGCCGGCTTGAACTGCCCCAGTTGCAGACGGATGGCACCCTGTTCGGCGCTGTCATGGATCGCCATGCCGCGCTGTCGATAGCGCGCGATCACCGTGGGATGGGGGTGGCCGAAGGCATTGCCCTGACCGCGGGAGATCAGCGCTGCCGCGGGTTGCAACGCGGCAAGCAGCGCCGGCGAAGATGAACTGCGACTGCCGTGATGAGGTGACTGCAACCAATCGGTGGGCACCGCCAGGGGGCTGTCGAGCAGGGCTCGCTCGGCCGCGGTGTCGATGTCACCGGTCAGCAGTAGCCGCTCGCCGTTGGCTTCGATCTGCAACACGCAGGATTTGGGATTGCTTTCCCGGGCTGCTGCCCATTGCCAGAGCGAGAACTGCACACCGTCCCAGGTCCATTGCCGACCGCTCTCGCAGGCCTCGGCTTGCAGCGCTACGGGCAATTCCAAGGGTTCGCCACTGAGTACGCGCTTCACCGGCAGCCCCTTGGCGACAGCCTGCGCCCCGCCGGCGTGATCGGCATGGGCATGGCTGATCAGCATCAAGTCGAGGGCGCTCACCCCCAGTTTGCGCAGCGTCGGCAGCACCACGCGCTCGCCCAGGTCGTTATCGCCGAAGCGTGGCCCGGCGTCATACAGCAGCGTGTGATGACGGGTACGCACCAGGATGGCCAGCCCCTGGCCGACATCGAGTTGCCAGATTTCGGCCGTGCCCTCCGGCAGCAGTTGCCGGGGTGGAAACACCAGCAACAGCAGCATCGGCCAACCCGGCAGGCGCAGGGGCACCCCGCGAGGCATCAACAACAGCAAGGCCCCGAGTGCGCCCAGGGCCCCTATCCACCACGGTACCGCCGCCGGCACCCACGCGGGGAAACGCCCGGCCATCAGTGCAAGGCCCCTGAACAATAGATCGATCAAGCCACCCGCCAGCCACAGCAACCCTTCGCCCACAAAAGGAATGGGCAACAGCAGCGTCCCCAGCAACGCTGGCGGCAGCACCACCAGACTGATCCAGGGCACGGCGAGCAGATTGACCAGTGGCCCGCTGAGACTGATCGGCAAGCCCAGTACCAGCAATATCGGGCCCAGGCCGATCGCGATCAGCCACTGGGCGCGAGTCCAGGCGTGCCACCAGCGCCAGGGCCCCAGCCGGCCGCCGAATATGAAGATCAACACGGCTACCGCCGCGAAGGACAACCAGAAACCCGGTTGCAGACTCGCCAGCGGGTCCAGCAGCAGAACGCCGTTGAGCGCCAGCAGCAACGGCCACCAGGCACCAAGGTGACGAAAACGCAGCCGCCACAACAGCACCAGGCCGATCATCACGCAGGCCCGCCGCACGGGCACGTCGAAGCCGGCCAGCAAGCCATAACCGAGCGCTGCGGCGAAGGCCAGGCCACAGGCCCATGGCAACCAGGGCAAGCGGGCCGGCCACAGGCCATAACGGGCCAGGCCGGCAATCAGCACGTACACCAGCCCCGCCAGCAAGCCGATGTGCTGCCCGGAAATCACCAGCAAATGCACAGTGCCGGTGTCTTGCAACACCTGCCAATCCTCGCGACTGAGCCCGGCACCATCCCCCAGCACCAAGGCCGTCAGCGCCCCCGTTCGGCCTTGGGCATCCACCGCCTGCAAGCGTTGGCGGATACTGTCGCGCCAGGCCCATCGGGTTTCCTGGAGACGTACGCCATCCTTGACCGTCCCGGTGGCGCCGATGCGCTTCGCCAGCAGCCAGGCGTCGTAATCGAAGGCATGGGGATTGAGCAGCCCGGCAGGACGCTTCAATTTCACCGCCAGGCGCCAGTGTTCGCCGCTGTTGACCGGCGGCCCGCCGTACCAGGCCAGGCGCAACAATGTCGGGACTTTCTCGCGCTCGCGTCGCGAGCGGGCGTCCGCCAACTCGAAACGCACGACCGCCTCGCCGTTCTGGGGCAATCCCACTACCCGCCCTTCTACCCAACGGGTTTCACCGTCCAGATTGATCGGCAGGCGATCATCCAGCGCCCAGTGCGCATTCGCGCACGCCCAACTGAAGCCGAACAGGAAAAAGGCCAATGGATACGTCCTGAACGGCAGCAACATCAAAGCCGCGACCGGCAACGACAGCCAAAACCAGACCGGCGGTAGTACCGGTAAAAAACGCAGGGTCAGCAGACCCAGCGCCAGCGCCATCATCCCTGTGCGCATAAGCCCGTCCTTGAGAGTTCCATCCCTAGGCATAGCCGGCTTATCGCACGACCGCGGTTATCAATTGTCACAAAGTCTGAATGGGCGGTTCATGGAATCCAGACATACTTGCCGCCTTAACCGACCGAGAAGCCTTATGCCCCGGCGCTTATTCAAACGTTACATGCCAGACCCGACGAGCATCAGGGAACACAAGTCCTTACGCTTTCTCGGCACGCTGCTGCATGACCCGAACCTCTGGCACCTCAACCGACACTCCGTCGCCCGGGCCATGGCCGTGGGTCTGTTCGCGGCTTTTCTGCCGATCCCCTTGCAAATGCTGGTGGCCGCCATCCTTGCCATCATGGTGCGCGGCAACATGCCGATCGCCGTGAGCCTGGTCTGGCTGACCAACCCGATCACCATGCCGGCCGTGTTCTTCTGCACGTACCAGACCGGTGCCTGGTTGATGGATGTCCCTGCCCGACATTTGCCGGATGAATTGACCTGGGAGTGGATCAGCGGCCAACTCTCGACGTTGTGGCAGCCGTTTTTGCTGGGATCGGTGGTGGTGGGGCTGGTACTCGGGGCCTTGGCTTATTGCCTGGTAATGATGTACTGGCGCTGGTGGGTGGGTCGGCAATGGGCGCGGCGCAAGAAAAAGCGGATGCAGTGAATGCAAAACGGCCTCCTTGCTTTATGGAGAGGCCGTTTTTTGTGGTGCCCGGGCTGACGCCTTCGCTGTAGGAGCGAGGCTTGCCCGCGAAGCAGACGACGCGGTCTCTCCTCAGGTACGCATCCCGCGACCACTCACCAGCAACCGCGCACAACTGATATACAACACCACAGTCGCCACCAGCATGAAGGTAATCGCCACGCTGATCCGGATATCCGAAACGCCCAGGATCCCGTAGCGGAAAGCGTTGACCATGTGCAGCACCGGGTTGGCCAGGGACACGGTCTGCCAGAACGGCGGCAGCAGGCTGATCGAGTAGAACACCCCGCCCAGGTACGTCAGCGGTGTCAGCACGAAGGTCGGGATGATCGAGATATCATCGAAGTTGCGCGCAAACACCGCGTTGATGAAGCCCAGCAGCGAAAAGATCGTCGCCGTCAGCACCACCACCAGGATGGTCACCCCCAGGTGATGCACCTGCAGCTGGGTGAAGAACAGCGACAGCAGCGTCACGATGACCCCGACCATCAATCCGCGCAGCACGCCGCCCAGGGTGTAGCCGATCAGGATCGTATGCGGCGACACCGGCGACACCATCAATTCCTCGATGGAACGCTGGAACTTGCTGCCGAAGAAACTCGAGACCACGTTGCCGTAGGAGTTGGTGATCACCGACATCATGATCAGTCCCGGCACGATGTACTCCATGTAGGTGAAGCCACCCATGTCGCCGATCTGCCGACCGATCAGATTGCCGAAGATCACGAAGTACAGAACCATGGTGATGGCCGGCGGCAGCAAGGTCTGTGGCCAGATCCGGGTAAAGCGTCTGATCTCACGGTAGACGATGGTATTGAGGGCAACGAGATTGGGTTGCAACTCGGAACTCATACCGCCACCTTCGACAGATTTTTTTCCACCAGGGACACGAACAACTCCTCGAGGCGATTGGTTTTGTTACGCAGGCTCAGCACTTCGATGTTCTGCTGCGCAAGCTGAGTAAATAGCGCCGTAATGCCCATGGACTTGTCCACCTGGACTTCCAGGGTATGGCTGTCGAGCAGCTTGGTGGGGTAACCGAGCAACTGCGGCGCCACTTTCAGATCGTTTTTCATGTCGAGCAAGAAGGTTTCAACATGCAGTTGGCCGAGCAACTGCTTCATGCTGGTGTTCTCGACGATGGTGCCGTGGTCGATGATGCCGATGTTGCGGCACAACTGCTCAGCCTCTTCCAGATAGTGGGTGGTGAGGATGATGGTGATGCCTTTCCTGTTCAGCTCCGTCAGGAAAGTCCACATCGAGCGGCGCAGTTCGATATCCACCCCCGCCGTCGGTTCGTCGAGGATCAGCAGGCGCGGTTCGTGGACCAGTGCCCGGGCGATCATCAACCGGCGCTTCATGCCGCCGGACAACGAACGCGAGGGCACATCGCGCTTGTCCCACAGGCCGAGCTGGGTCAGGTATTGCTCGGCGCGCTCCTTGGCGATTTTCGGCGGGATCCCGTAGTAACCGGCCTGCGTCACGACAATGTCGAAGGTCTTTTCGAACTGGTTGAAGTTGAATTCCTGCGGCACCACGCCTATGCAGCGCTTGAGCTGCGCAGGATTCTTGTCCAGGTCGTTGCCGAAGATATTCACCGTTCCGCTGGTCTTGTTCACCAGGGTCGAGAGAATGCCGATGGTCGTGGATTTGCCAGCGCCGTTAGGGCCGAGCAAGGCGAAAAAATCACCTTCGGCGACGTCCAGATCGATACCACTCAAGGCCTGGAAACCGTTGCCGTAGGTTTTGGTTAGCTGCCGGATGGACAGAGCGGAACTCATATCGGATTTACGCACCAAGAAGGAAGAAAGGAATAAATAAGGGCGGGCGGCGAGCAATGCAACCGCAGCGCATGGACACAATGGTGCTTGGCGCCGCCACACAAGTACAGTCAAGTGTGTCGATAGTGAGTATTAAGTCAACGCGGTCATGACGGCTTTCCGATACGCCGGACGCTGCTTCAATCGGGCGTACCAGGCTTCAACATGAGGCTGCGGCGCACGCTCGATCGGCATCTCGAACCAGGCATAAATGAAACTGCCGAGGGGAATGTCGCCCATGCCGATTTCAGTGCCCGACAGGTACGGTTGGGTCGCCAGCGCCTGATTGGCCATCGACAGCAGATCGTCACATTCCTTGATCGCAGCCTTGATGGCGGGCCAGTCCTGCTTGTCCGCCGGGGTGCGCAAAACGCCCCAGAACACCGTGCGGAACGGGCCGGCGAAACTTGAAGTGGTCCAGTCCATCCACTTCTCGGCAGCGGCGCGGGCCCGCGGATTTTCCGGGTACCAGGCGGTGCCGTTGGCATGCAGGGCCATCAGGTAACGCACGATGGTGTTGGATTCCCACAGCACGAAACCGTCGTCTTCAATCACCGGCACGCGACCATTGGGATTCATCGCGCGGTATTGCGGCGTATCGACTACGCCAAAGGCGCCACCGGCATCGATCGCTTCATAAGCCAGGCCCAGCTCCTCGGCGGCCCACAAAGGTTTCCTGACATTCGACGAATTTTTCCGACCCCAGATCTTCAGCATGACCGCCTCTTTATGGATGAATGCGCAGGCAGCATACGCCGGATCAGGCGCGACTCAAATCGCTCTGCATATCACCCAACAGCACCGGCAGTTGCTCGCTGAACAGATGCGGGTAGCACTTTTCCAGGTGCTCGAAAAAGAACGTTTCAGGCACGTCGGTGAACTGGCCGTGATCGATCAGATACTCCATCAATTGCGCGCCGTCACGATTGAAAGGATGGAATACGCTGTCGTTGATGGCGTCGAATTCCAGTGGTGCGACATTGAACAGCTCACATAAGCCCTGGTTGAATGCCGGCGTGGCTTTGACCCAGCGGCCGTTCAGGTACAGTTCGGTATAACCGTGCATGGCGAACACGTCGCTCTTGAGCAATTCGAGCAGGCGCGGCGTCGATAAATGGTTGCGCACATCCGCCAGGCCGATGCGTGCGGGGATCGCGCAATGCCGTGCGCATCCGGCCAGCAGCGTGGCTTTGGGCACGCAGTAACTCATCCCGGCCGCCAATGCATAACTGCCACGCAAGGTCTGCGGGTCGCGACTGAAGGTGTAAGGGTTGTAGCGCACGGCCTCGCGCACGGCGTAATAGAGATTGATCGCCTGCTCGAGCGGGTCGCGACTGCTGCCTCGATGTTTTTCGGCGAACTCCACCACTGACGGGTGGTCACTATCGATGAAGCGGCCGGGACTCAGATACTCGTGCATGAGAACAATCTCCTGGGGAAGCCACGAGTCTAGCCACAGGTTCAGCACAGAGATAACGACGTTTCGGCCAAACTTGAGCGCATTGTCGCTCGTTCCATGAATGATTTTTCACGGCCTGTTGTCCATCGGCCCTAAAAAATTCATCACGGTTTCCTACGATTTCAATCACATCGCTCTGACCACCCTGATTGACGGATGCCGTCTAAGCTCTGAAGGCTGGTTTTGCCCTGGTTTCACGGAGGATTAAATATGCTGCTGTTGTGGATACTGGTTCTGGTTGTCGGGAAAGCTTATCTGGCTCACCGCCGCATCGCCCCGCTGCCCGCCATGGGTATCGTGGCTGTCTACCTGTTGGCAATGGGTATTTTCAGCCGTGCACCGGGTTGGCTGATGCTGATTTTCTGGCTGTTGCTCGCTGCCACCGCGGCCCCGCTGTTGCTGCCCGACCTGCGCCGCAAATACTTCAGTGCGCCGATGTTCAACTGGTTCCAGAAAACCCTGCCACCGATGTCGCCAACCGAACGCGATGCCATCGACGCCGGCACGGTGTGGTGGGACGGTGAACTGTTCAGCGGTCGTCCGGACTGGGACAAACTGCTGTCCTACCCCAAAGCGCAACTGAGCGAAGAAGAACAGGCCTTTATCGACGGCCCGACTGAAGAACTGTGCGCCATGGTCAGCGACTGGCAGATCGGGCAAGACATGGACCTGCCGCCAGAAGCCTGGGCCCACATCAAGGCAAACGGCTTCTTCGCCCTGATCATTCCCAAGGAGTTCGGCGGCAAAGGGTTTTCCGCCTATGCCCACTCGCAAGTGGCAATGAAACTGGCGACCCACAGCGGCGACCTCGCCTCCACGGTGATGGTCCCCAATTCCCTCGGCCCGGCCGAACTGTTGCTGCATTACGGCACCGATGAACAACGCAACCACTACCTGCCACGACTGGCACGGGGTGACGACATCCCCTGTTTCGCCTTGACCGGCCCCCTGGCCGGTTCCGACGCCGGCGCGATGCCCGACACCGGGGTGATCTGCAAAGGACAATGGGAAGGCCAGGAAACACTCGGCCTGCGCCTGAACTGGGAAAAGCGCTACATCACGCTGGGTCCGATCGCTACCCTGCTCGGCCTGGCGTTCAAGGCTTATGACCCGGACCACTTGTTGGGCGAACAGGAAGACCTGGGCATCAGCCTGGCGCTGATCCCGACCGGACACCGCCGGCGTCGAAATCGGCCGCCGCCACTTGCCCCTGGGCGCTTCGTTCATGAACGGCCCGAACTCGGGCAAGGATGTATTCATTCCTCTGGACTTCCTCATCGGCGGCCAGGAAATGCTCGGCAAAGGCTGGATGATGCTGATGAACTGCCTGTCGGTCGGGCGTTCGATTTCGTTGCCGGCAGTGGGCACCGGTGCGGCGAAGTTCACCAGCCTGGTGACCGGCCAATACGCGCAGGTTCGGGAGCAGTTCAACGTGCCGCTGTCGGCCTTCGAAGGCATTCAGGAAGCCATGGCGCGCATCGGCGGCAATGCCTGGATGATGGACGCCGCGCGGATGCTGACCGCCAACGCGGTAGACCTGGGCGAAAAACCGTCGGTGCTGTCGGCGATTCTCAAGTACCACCTCACCGAACGCGGTCGCGAGTGCATCAGCCACGCCATGGACGTGCACGGCGGCAAGGCGATCATCATGGGGCCGAACAACTACCTCGGTCGCAACTGGAATGGCGCGCCGATCTTCATCACCGTGGAAGGCGCGAACATTCTCTCGCGCAACCTGATGATCTTCGGCCAGGGTGCGATTCGCTGCCATCCTTTCGTGCTCAAGGAGATGGCCCTCGCCGGCCGCGAAGACAAGGACCAGGCACTCACCGAGTTCGATGGCCTGCTGCTCAAGCACATCGGTTTCGCCGTGGGCAACGCCGCCAGCACGCTGGTGCTGAACCTCGGCCTGGGGCATTTCGACCACGCGCCGGGCAACACGCTCAGCCAGGGTTATTTCCGCGCCCTCAATCGCCAGGCCGCGGCGTTCGCCATGCTCGCCGACCTGAGCATGATGCTGCTGGGCGGTGAACTGAAACGCCGCGAACGCTTGTCGGCGCGTCTGGGGGATGTGCTCAGCAACATGTACCTCGCCTCCGCCGCGCTCAAGCGCTACCACGACCTCGACTCACCGGACCATATGGCACCGCTGTTTACCTGGGCCATGGAAGAAAGCCTGGGGCAATCGGAGCGCGCACTCGATGAACTGCTGAGCAACTTCCCGAACAGGGTGCTGGGTTGCCTGCTGCGGGTGATCGTATTCCCACTGGGTCGTCGTCACAAAGGCCCCTCGGACAAGCTCGGCGCAGAAGTCGCGGCGGTGATTGGCCGGGCCAAAGGCGATCCGACCCTCGAAGAATTGCTCGGCGGTTGCTACCGCCCGCAATCGGCCGATGACGCCGTCGGCGCCCTGCAACACGCCTGCAACCTGTTGGACGCGGCGCGGCCATTGCAGAAAAAACTGCATATGGGCCTCAAAAGCGGCCAGGTCAAACCGGCGGTCGGCGAACACGTCATCGATGCGGCGCTGGAAGCCGGCGTGTTGCAGCCCGGGGAGGCGCAAACCCTGCGTGATGCCGAAGCAGCGCGGCGCAAGGTGATCGATGTCGATGATTTCGACAAAGAGGAGCTGGCGCTGGCCAAAGGAAAAGTCCGCTGATCCCCTCCACCATGTAAAAAAGGGCGCGGGCGCTTTATACTCCCGCGCCCGTTTTGCTCTTGAGGACTTATCTCGTGTCCAATGTCGTTGCCGATCATCTTGTCTTGCTCGACCACCTGCGCAGCATCCTGGTCGCCGTAGGTGAGGCCGAACAGGTTCCCGAAGAAAGCCATGCCTTGTTCCTGGAGCGCTTCGACGAACTGCGCGCGTTGCTGCCGGTCGACCCGATCGAAAGCCAATACCTTGGCCAGGACATCCTGTGCCAGGTAATCACCCGCTATCCACAAATCGCCCACCTGGTCCCGCGCGATCTGCTGTGGTACTTCGCCGGCGACTGCCTGCACTACATGCCCGACGATGAAATCGACCTGTACCAGGCACTGGAAGAGCGTCGCTTCGAAGCCGAGCAGAACGACGAACCCTTCGACTGGAACCAGGAAAAACAGCTGCTGGCGATGTCGAACGACGACAGCAAGCACTGATCCACGGTCAGCCATCAAAAGGCCCGCATGGTGATCCATGCGGGCCTTTTTTTGTCGCCGGGTAATGCGCGGTCTGGAAGACCGCCATCGCGAGCTTGCTCGCGATGGCGTCCGTCAGAAGAACCCATCACTCTCGGGTAACTCATACTCCGCTGCAACCTTGGCCGACGTCCCTGGCTTGCCTGGCTTACTCAGGGTCGGCTCCTTCTCCAGGCACTCCACCAGATAATCGATCAACACCCGAAGCTTGGGCGGCAGATAACGGGTCGGCGAATGCAGCAGCCAGGCGCCGCCGTGGTAGGACGCGAGGAAGGTCCAGTCCGGCAACACCTGCACGATGAGCCCCTGCTCCAGTGCATAACGCGCGGTGAAATACGGCAGGCTGCCAATCCCGATGTGCTGCAACACCGCACCCAATCGCACACCGGTGTGATTGGCCGCATACCGCCCGCGCACTCCGACGGTCACAGCCTTGGTGCCTTTCTTGAATTTCCACCGCGCATCGCTCGGGGTTTCGCCCAGGTAGATGCAACTGTGCTCGAGCAAGTCGTGGGGATGGTTCGGCGTGCCGTGTTCGGCCAGGTACTGCGGCGTTGCGCAGAGCAGATGGTCGATGGTCAGCAGTTGCCGTCCCACCAGACCGGCGGGTGGCTGATCCGTGATGCGAATCGCCAGGTCGACGTTGTCGTCGATCAAGTCGACCTGACGGTCCTCGAGCAACAACTCCACATCGATTTTGGGGTAACGCCGCAAAAATTCCGGCATATGCGGATGAATCACGAACCGCCCCACCGCTTTCGGCACGCTGACGCGTACCAGCCCTTGCGCTTCGTCGGTGAACTGGCCGCTGATTTCCATCACCGACCTGGCCGCGCTGACCATTTCCTGGCAACGCTTGAACACTTCCTCGCCACCGTCGCTCAGGCGCAGTTTACGGGTGGTGCGTTGCAGCAAACGGGTGGAGAGCGCCTTTTCCAGACGCGAAATGCTGCGACTGATCGCCGACGGCGAAGAACCCAGCTGGCGAGCGGCCTCGGAGAAACTGCCGGTCTCGACCACCTTGACGAAAATCGCCATTTCACCCAGCAGTGGCAGTGGAAGATTTATGCTCACAGCGCAACAGTCCATTGATATTTGAACGGATTATCACGCAATTATGCCCTCCATATAATAAAAAATAGAAATTTCAATAAGGTCATGGACTATGACGCTCCGCCTGTTTTTCCATAGTGATGATCTCAAGGCCAACGTGGAGGTGCTGGATTGCACGCCCTGCGAGAACGAATTCGCGGTGGTGCTGCGCGCCACGCTGTTTCATCCGCAGGGTGGCGGACAACCCTTCGACACCGGCTGGATTGGTGAAAGCCAAGTGCTGCGCGTGGTTCAGGATCCGGAACGGATCATCCATTTCGTCGACCGCCAGGTGAAACTCGGCATGACCCAGATTCGGGTCGACGAACAGCGTCGCCAGTTCAACACGCGCATGCACTCCGCCGGCCATCTGATCGGTCACTTTGTTCAAGCCATGGGCTGGGTGCCGATCAAGGCGCATCACTGGCCGGGCGAAGGACGTGTGCAGTTCAAGCCGCAGGATTCGGCACAGGACGTGGATGCCCGGATTGTTCAGCACGGCATCGAGCAGTGGATCGCCCACGACCTGCCACGCCTGACGTCATTGCGCGAAGGTGCCAGGGAAATCGGTTTCGGTGAGTTGCCCGCCTACGGTTGCGGCGGCACCCATGTTCGGAGCCTGAAGGAGTTGGGCGTGGTCTCGATCACCACCGTTTCGCAAAAGAAAGGAACGCTGTCGGTTCATTACGATGTGAACTGAGCATGTTGGCGATGCCGAACCCGGCATCGCCTGACGCCGGGGCAGCCCGCACTCGCAGGCTCCGTTGCCTCTCTGATAGATGGACCTTGAACCATGATGCTTGACGTCGAGCGTCTCGATGAGACGTGCATAAAAAAACTGGCCAACGAAGAAGTCCTCGCCATTCGCCTCAAAGGCTTGCTGCCCCGATCGCTGGCGATTCAGATTGGCGACAAGATCCTCGCCCCCGGCTTCGAAGGCTACATCAACGCGCCCAGCATCGGTCGCATCGGCATGGCGTTTTATGAAGCGGAAAACCAGCCACTGTTGATCGAGGACTATTTCGCCCGCGCCACCCGCAACATCGCGGAGTTGCGCAACCGCTGTGCGCCCTACTCATCCCCGGTCGACACTCTGCGCTGCATGCTCGACGAATCCTGGCCAGCGGGGGCGCATCTGGAAAATCTTTACGGGCGCAAGATGTATGTCGGGTTGTCACGGGTAGTGAAGCCTGGCGTGTGCTTCCTCGCCCACCACGACATATTCGCCAAGGACGCCCCGGACAGTTACCAGGCCAGAAGCCTGGAAGCGCAATTTGCCTGCAATGTTTACCTGAACATGCCCACCGCAGGTGGCGCATTGCAGATGTGGAACGACGACATTTCCCCGGACCAATTCGACGAGATGCGAGGCGACAGCTACGGCATCGACCCGACCCTGCTCGGCCCTGCGACTCTGGAGATTCGCCCTGAGCCCGGTGACTTCATCATGTTCAACTCGCGCCGCATGCACTCGGTGACGCCCGGTGTGGCCGACCCGCGCTTGAGCCTTTCCTTCTTTGTCGGCTATCGCGGCAATGCTTCACCCCTTACTTTCTGGAGTTGAGATGCTTTCGAATTACCTGGGCGAATTTCTGGCGCTGGCGACCATCCACTTCCTCGCCGTGGTCGCACCCGGACCGGACTTCGCGGTCACCATACGGCAAAGTGTGCGATTCGGACGCTTGGTGGGGATTTGTACGGCGCTGGGCATCGGTGCGGGCATTTCCGTGCATGTGCTTTACACCCTGCTCGGCGTCGGCGCACTGATGCACACCACACCCTGGCTGTTGACGGTGGCCAAGGTGGTGGGCGGTGTCTACATTCTGTACCTCGGCGTCAGCCTGGTGCGCAGCAAACCCAAGACCGTACTGGAAGGCGACAAAGGTACGGACCAACCGATGGCAGAGCAAACACTGCTCAAGGCGTTCACCACAGGTTTCCTGACCAACGCCACCAACCCCAAGGCTACGTTGTTTTTCCTGGCGATCTTCACCAGCCTCATCAGCGCCACGACACCGCTCAAGGTTCAGGCGTTGTATGGGGTCTGGATGTGTTTCGTGAATGCACTGTGGTTTGTCATCGTTGCACTGTTTTTTTCCAGCGCCCGGGTGCGATTGCTGTTCATGCGCATGGGGCACTGGTTCGAGCGGACGATGGGGGTGATTCTGATTTTGTTCGCCGGCCGTTTGATTTTGTCGATGTAAAAACGCCGCACATGCAAAAGGCCCGCACAGTCTGACTGGCGGGCCTTTTTTATTGTCGCGGAGACACATCGCGCACAAACAAAAACGCCGCTCAATGAGCGGCGTTTTTGTGAAAATGGAGCGGGAAACGAGACTCGAACTCGCGACCCCGACCTTGGCAAGGTCGTGCTCTACCAACTGAGCTATTCCCGCAAATGGCGTCCCCTAGGGGACTCGAACCCCTGTTACCGCCGTGAAAGGGCGGTGTCCTAGGCCACTAGACGAAGGGGACACGCTGCCCGGAACACATGGTGTGTGTTTCGGTGCCCAGCCCCGCATCCGAAGACTTGGTTCTGGTTTCACTCAGCCCTGCCCGAAAGCAACGCTGTTTAAAAATGGAGCGGGAAACGAGACTCGAACTCGCGACCCCGACCTTGGCAAGGTCGTGCTCTACCAACTGAGCTATTCCCGCATTGGCGTCCCCTAGGGGACTCGAACCCCTGTTACCGCCGTGAAAGGGCGGTGTCCTAGGCCACTAGACGAAGGGGACACACATACAACATTCACTTCCTACCGCGTTTCGCTGTGTGCTTTACGCTGTAAGTGGCGCGCATTCTATGGATGGATTGAGGGGTCGTCAACCCCCTGATATAAATTTATTTAAATCAATGACTTCGCCCTGCTTTAGGACACCGTTCCGGGTTTTCCTGCGCCCGGCGATTGACGTCTATATTCTGACGCCCGGCAAAGCGTTATAGTCATCCACGCCCTGAGTGATGGCAATATGCCTCTCTCACGACTATTACTTATAGTAATCAGGGCCGCGGCCGATACCGCATAAGGATAGCCATTCATTCCGCCTGGCGGTCCTGGCCGGCTCCCCTGCCAAACCACTACATTCGCACGCGAACCCATAAACCCATAAAGAGGTCTTACCGGTGACTCCACTCATGATCACCCTGCTAGTCGTAGCCGGGATCGCACTATTGATCGCCATTGGCTACATGAACCATGTGGTGGAAAACAGCAAGCTGGCAAAGGCCCGGACCCGGATCGAGCTGAACGATCGCCTGCGTCGCTGTGGCGAAATCACCGAGACTTTTCCCGGTCAGTTGATGACACCGGCACTCAAGTTGCTGTTGACCCGCCTGGAGCTGAACGTCTGCCAGCGCCTGCTCAATCTGGAAAAATCCAACGCCACGATGAAGGAACGGATCGCCGAACTGGATGCGCTGATCGCCCAGGGCGAATCGATCCCGGTCAACAACCCGCCGGCACCGATCCAGACCGAAGCCAAAGCCAAGGACGTACGTTTCCTGCTTGAAGCCCTGCACGGCCAGATCACCCGCGCCGCACATGATGGCTTCCTGCCGACCAACGAGGCCAAGACCTGGATCCGCGAAGTCCGCCATCTCCTGGTCCTGCTGCACATCGAATTCTTCAACAACCTCGGCCAGCGCTCCCTGCAGGAGAACCAGCCCGGGCAAGCCCGCCTGGCGTTCGAACGCGGCGTGCAGTACCTGCGCAAACAGCAGGACCCCAAGCTCTACGCCGAACAACTGGAGCATCTGGAAAAACTCCTGGCCCGGGTCAACGCCCAGGTCATGGATAACACCGCGCCGGCTGAAGGCGAAGTGAACCAGCTGACCGAAGGCCTCAAGGACGTCGAGGCGGATGCGGACTGGAAGAAGAAAGTGATTTACGACTGATCAGGGCAAAAAAGTAGAAGAGCCACCGAACAGGTGGCTTTTTTTTGGGTGGGATAATCGGTGAGTACATCCCGTAAAGAATAGCTGACTGTCAGGCCGCCTTCGCTGGCAAGCCAGCTCCTACAAGGGCCGGGTGTATCCGTAGAATCAGGTCGGCTGTCGGGCCGGCAGGATCAGGGTCAAAAGATCGCAGCCTTCGGCAGCTCCTACCTTGGGTCAGCGTACATCCGAGAGAGATTGGTTGGCTGGCAGGACGTCTTCGCTGGCAAGCCAGCTCCTACAAAGGATCGGCGTACACCGGCGCTTATCACCACTCATCAGGCCGAGCGTTAGCTCGCCTGCAGCTCTTGATCTTGATCCACCCGCCCCTTCGGGAGGCTGAGTGGAGGTGTTCATCCGGGGAGTGGCGCGTAGCGCCGTTCGACGCAGTCGAACACGCTGCATGTAGGTCGTAGCGAAGCAGACCGGAGGGCAGTGTCCCCGGATGGACACCGGAGCGAAGGAACGCCGAGCCTTAGCGAGGGGCCGGACGCCGGGGCGAGACCTTTTGGTTCCTTTTGGGGCGTTTGCCAAAAGGGACTCGCTGTAAGAGCGAAACCATAGGCGGCCGTTACCGCAACAACGGATATGTACACAACCACCAAGAACCTGGTCGGCCCGAAGGCCGCCAAGTCCAAAAGCCCACATCAAAGCCGAAAATGCCCAACCATCCCCTTCAACTCAACCCCCAACTGCGCCAACTCAATACTGGACGCCGCATTACCCTGCATCGCCAACGAAGACTGATCCGCACTGGCGCGAATACTCGTCACACTGCGATTGATCTCCTCGGCCACCGAACTCTGCTGCTCGGCAGCCGCCGCGATCTGCTGGTTCATCTGCTGAATCAACGATACCGCCGCGGCAATACTGCCCAGCGCACTCTCAGTCTGTAGCGCATCGCTGACCGCCAGCTTCACCAGCTCACCACTGTTCTGAATCTGCTGTACCGACGAGTGCGCCGCCGAACGCAAGGCGCTGACCAGTCGCTCGATCTCCTCGGTCGATTGCTGGGTCCGTTTGGCCAATGCCCGCACTTCATCGGCCACCACCGCAAAGCCCCGGCCCTGCTCGCCGGCCCGCGCCGCTTCGATGGCGGCGTTGAGCGCCAACAGGTTGGTTTGCTCGGCCACGCTCTTGATGACACCGAGCACCATGCCGATGTTCTGGATTTGCGCACTCAAGCTTTCGATGCTCGAACTGGCCGAGGTCGCAGAATCTGCCAGTTGCTCGATCCGGACCATGCTCTGACGCACCACCTGCTGACCACTTTCAACCTTGTCGTCCGCGGTCTGCGCCGCCTGAGCGGCCTCTTCCGCGTTACGCGCAACGTCGTGCACGGTCGCGGCCATCTGATTCATCGCGGTAGCGACCTGCTCGGTTTCTTCCTTCTGGCTACTGACTTCCAGATTGGTCTGCTCGGTCACCGCCGACAGTGATTGCGCCGAACTGGCCAATTGCTCGATGCCGGCCTGCAAACCGCTGACAATACTGCTGAGCCCGGCCCCCATCTGCTGCATGGCCTGCATCAGTTGACCGATCTCGTCACGACGGGCCACTTCAACCGTCACGCTCAAATCGCCAGCGGCGATCTGTTGCGCGACACGGATCACACTGCGCAACGGTGCCACGATCAACCGGGTCATCACCCATGCCGCAATCAGCCCGACCAGCAAGGCCAGCGCGGAGGAGCCGATGATCAGCCACGAATTCTTTTTCAGCTCGGTCTGCATCGACCGGTCTTCGGTGACATAGGCCTGATCCACCCGCGCCACCACCTGCGCGGCGCGCTGATGCAGTTGCTCGTAGACGGTTTTTTCCTTGGCCAGCAGGCCAGTGTATTCAGCGAGTTTTTCGCTGAAACTGCCGATGTGGCCGGCCACTTCATTGAGCACCGTCTGGTAGCCCTCATCCTTGACCGTGGTTTTCAGCTGCTCGGCCTGGGCCAGCGCCTGGTCGGCCTGCTCGATCTTGCCCTGCGCCACGCTGTCGTCGCCCTTGCGACTCTGGTCCAGGCGCACGCGCGCTTCGTTCATGGCCTGCAACATCAGCCGCGACACCTGGCTGACCTGACTGGCTTGCTCGATGAACTGCGCGCCGTCCTTGCCTGCGGACTCTTTCAAGGTATAGGCGCCGTCATCGGCCAACCCGGCCTGCAGCACATCGAGGTTATTGGCCACGCTGGACACCGACCAACTGGCCATTTCCAGCGCCAGGTCCTTGGCCTGGCTGAGCGAGACGAACTCGTCAAAGGCCTTGCGATAGGCGCCCAGGGATTGCTCGACATCATTCATCACCGGCACGTTGGCCGCGGACCGGAGCTTGAGTTCGGTCGCCAGGGCGATCAGGTCGTCCACGCCCTTGTGCAGGGCGTCGGCGGTTTTCGGGTTGCCGTGCAACGCGTACTCCTGCTCAAGCAGTCGCACCTTGAGCAGACCGCTGTTGAGCGACGACATGTGCGTGAGCCCGTCGAAGCGCTGGCTGATAGTCTGCAGCGCCCCTACGCCGATGGCCGCCACCACGGCGGTCAACAACAGTACGAGTACAAACCCGACACCCAGTTTTTTTGCCATGCCGAGGTTGGCAAAACGTCCTTTCACGCCCGAAATCATTGCACTGGGTTCCCTGATAGAGTCTGTTGACGCAGAGTCGCAACGGGTCTGTATCAACACAAGTCTGTGGTGTCGGAATAATGGCAAAAAGCTACGTCAACGTCGTTTTCAGAACGCTTGAGGTCGATCCACAGTGGTGGCTTGAAAAAACGCCCGGGCTCGCGGGTCAGCGGCATAGGCCACGTTGATACGTTGCCAGTCACCGGGCTCGCCGGTGGGGCTGAAGGCCGTCGCTGAAGACAGCAGGACACCGAAGCGCTGTGCCTGGGCCCGCACCTGAGCGTAGTCGGCCATCCGCGAGCGCGCCCAGATGAACAAGCCCCCGGCGGGCTTGCCGAAGACCTCCCACTCAGCGTCTTCGAGCATTTGCAAGGCGGCTATCCGGTCGCTGTGCAAACGCTGGCGTTGTCGCTGCACCAGCTTGCGGTAGGCACCACTGGCCAACAGGCAAGCTAGCACCGACTCGCAAAACCGTGACGCGCCCATGCTGCTGATCATCTTGACCTCGGCCAGTTGCGAAACAATCCCGGCGCCAGCTACTACAAAGCCGACCCGCAACGAACTGCTGAGGGTTTTGGAGAAACTGCCGACGTAGATCACGTTGTCCGCGGTATCCAGCGCGACGAGCCGCGTACCGGGTCCGCTGGATAAATCCGCATAGACGTCATCTTCGATGACCAGCGCACCGTGGGTTTTCGCCAGTTGCAGAACGCGCTGGGCGACCTTCGGCGTCAGGCTGCTACCCGTTGGATTGTGATAGGAACTGTTGATGAACAAGGCGCGGGGCCGGTACTGCCGGAGTAGCGCCTCGAGCACTGCGATATCGGGCCCGGTCGGCGTTCGCGGCACCTCGATCATGTTGACGCCGTGCAGCCTGAGCAACTTGAACAGCATCGAGTACCCGGGACTTTCCACCACCACGCACTCCCCCGGCTTGAGCAAGGTGCGCACAATCAGATCCAGCCCCTGGCTGGCGCCCGCCGTTGTCAGGACTTGGCGCTCCTGCACGGCGATATCCAGTTGTAGCAGGCGCTTGAGGATTTGTTGGCGCAGGGCTGGCAGACCCAGCGGGGTGCCGTAGTTGAACAGGCCCGCCATGTCGGTGCGACTGACCTGACGGATCGCGTAACCCAGGTCGTCCGTCTCGCGCCAGCTTACGGGCAATCCACCACAACCCAGCTTCAGTTCACCCAGGACGCCATCGTGCTTTACCGCCGCGCCTTCGAACCAGGGGTAATCCCGTTGCCGGCGAGCAGCCAAGGCCGGGTCGGCGACATAAAAGCCGCTGCCCTGACGCGACGCCAGCACCCCTTCAGCGACCAGGCGCTCACACGCCTCGACGACACTGGACTGACTGAGCAGATTATCCCGCGCAATTTGCCGCGCGGATGGTAAACGCGTGCCCGGCAAGACCTCGCTTTGACGGAGCCAGCCCGCCAGCGCATCGGCGATCTGCTGGACGAGCGGCACCAAGGCCTGTCGATCGATTCTCAATTCCATGAGCAAGCAAACTCCTGTTTGTTTTGCTGGAACAGTTAATCACAGGAACGCTCGATGGGATGTGCGACAACGCCGCCAGAATCTTCGGTTCTAATCATTGGTAACACATTGTCCGGCCCCCGGTGTAGGCATTACACCAATGTGGGGTTTTGCACCGCAGTGCCTGGCTTCAGAATGCCGTGACGCCTCCGTCCACCGCCAACGAGTGGCCGGTGGTGAACGCTGCACCATCGCTGCACAGGTACAGCACCGCGCTGGCAATCTCCTCAACCTTGCCGATGCGACCCACCGGGTGCATGGCATTGGCGAATTCGCCCTTCTTCGGATCCGCTTCATAGGCACGGCGGAACATGTCGGTATCGATCACCGCCGGACACACCGCATTCACGCGAATCTTTTTCTTGGCGTATTCGATGGCCGCCGATTTGGTCAGGCCGATCACTGCATGCTTGGAGGCGGCGTAGATACTCATCTTCGGCGCCGCTCCCAGGCCGGCCACCGATGCGGTGTTGACGATCGCACCACCGCCCTGGGCCAGCAGCAAGGGCAACTGGTACTTCATGCACAGCCAGACCCCTTTGACATTGACGCCCATGATCGCGTCGAATTCGTCGATCGTACCCTCGGCCAGCTTGCCTTTCTCGATCTCGATGCCGGCGTTGTTGAAGGCATAGTCGAGACGGCCGTAGGTATTGACGACTTCATCCATCAGGTTTTTTACATCGCTTTCCAGCGTGACGTTGCAACGCACGAACGTTGCTTCACCACCCGCCGTGCGAATCAACGCCACCGTGCCCTCGCCACCTGCCGTGTCGAGGTCGGCCACCACCACTTTCAAGCCTTCGGCGGCGAACGCCTGAGCCGTCGCGCGGCCAATACCGGCGGCCGCCCCTGTCACCACTGCCACCTGGCCGGAAAACGTCATGCTCATTGTTATGTCCTCGTAGAAGATGCGGGGTCCGCGTAACGCAATCTAGCCACAGGCATCCGTAGCGCGGCAGCACTATCAGAAGGCCGGTTGAGTGCCCATGAGTGGCAGTGATAAAACCGCCGGGCCAGCCATCACTGTTCTGGATCGGACTGCATTCGCGGCATCGGCGCGACTTGCGGCAATGATCATCAAGGGCTATCAACAAGACTTCATTCATCTTGAGTGCCTGTCATGACTACCCAGACCAATCGCCAGTTCCTGCTCGCCAGACGTCCGGTGGGTGCGGCAACCCGCGAGACCTTTACCTATCAGCAAGTACCGGTCGGCGAACCGGCCGCGGGTCAGATTCTGGTCAAAAACGAATACTTGTCCCTGGACCCGGCCATGCGCGGCTGGATGAACGAGGGCAAGTCCTATATTCCGCCAGTGGCGATCGGCGAAGTCATGCGTGCATTGGGTGTCGGCCAGGTCATTGCTTCGAACCATTCGGATTTTGCGGTCGGGGACTACGTCAACGGTGCCCTGGGCGTGCAGGACTATTTCCTCGGCGAGCCACGGGGCTTCTACAAAGTCGATCCGAAACTGGCACCGCTGCCGCGCTTTCTTTCGGCACTGGGCATGACCGGGATGACCGCCTACTTCGCCCTGCTCGACGTCGGTGCGCCCAAGGCCGGTGACACTGTGGTGCTCTCGGGCGCGGCCGGCGCGGTGGGCAGCATTGCCGGGCAGATTGCCAAGCTCAAGGGGTGCCGCGTCGTCGGCATCGCGGGCGGTGCCGACAAGTGCCGGTTCCTGATCGACGAACTGGGTTTTGACGGCGCCATCGATTACAAGAACGAAGACGTCCACGCCGGGCTCAAGCGCGAGTGTCCGAAAGGCGTGGATGTGTACTTCGATAACGTCGGCGGCGATATCCTCGACGCTGTGCTGAGCCGCCTGAACCTGAAGGCACGGGTGGTGATTTGCGGCGCCATCAGCCAGTACAACAACAAGGAAGCGGTCAAAGGTCCGGCCAACTACCTGTCGCTGCTGGTCAACCGCGCGCGGATGGAAGGTTTCGTGGTGATGGATTACGCCGCACAGTACGCCGCTGCCGCGCAGGAAATGGCGGGCTGGATGGCCAAGGGGCAGCTCAAGAGCAAGGAAGACATCGTCGAAGGACTGGAGACGTTCCCGGAGACGCTGATGAAATTGTTCAGCGGAGAGAATTTCGGGAAGTTGGTGCTGAAGGTTTAACGCAGGCCAGTAGGAGCCGGCTTGCTGGCGATGCAGGCACCGCGGGGAGTCAGGTCCACCGCGGTGATGCCTTCGCCAGCAAGCCGGCTCCTACAGGTGATCAGGCGAGTTCGGCCACTACGGCGGCGAGTGCCTTGGCCGGATCCGCCGCCTGGCTGATCGGACGGCCGATTACCAGGTAATCGGAACCGGCATCCAGCGCCTGACGCGGGGTCAGGATACGGCGCTGATCGTCCTGGGCGCTGCCCGCCGGACGAATCCCCGGGGTCACCAGTTGCAGCGACGGGTGAGCCGATTTCAGGGCCTGGGCTTCCAGGGCCGAACAGACCAGACCGTCCATCCCGGCTTTTTCCGCCAGTGCGGCCAGACGCAGCACCTGCTCCTGCGGCTCGATGTCCAGGCCGATACCCGCCAGGTCCTCACGTTCCATGCTGGTCAGCACGGTCACGCCGATCAACAGCGGCTTCGGGCCGGTGCGCTGGTCGAGCACTTCGCGACAGGCGGCCATCATGCGCAGACCACCGGAACAGTGCACGTTGACCATCCATACGCCCATTTCCGCGGCCGCCTTGACGGCCATCGCGGTGGTATTCGGGATGTCGTGGAACTTGAGGTCCAGGAATACTTCGAAACCCTTGTCACGCAGGGTGCCAACGATTTCCGAGGCGCAGCTGGTAAACAGTTCTTTACCGACTTTGACCCGGCACAGCTTCGGGTCCAACTGATCGGCCAGCTTCAGTGCGGCGTCACGGGTAGGGAAATCCAGGGCGACGATGATGGGAGTCTGGCAGGCGGACATGAGTGGGCTCTCAGGCAGGTCGAAATCGGCGCGCATTGTAGCGGAACCAGTGGCGCTGCGGGACCCGATGATCGGTAAATCGTCGAGCCGGCTCCCGCAAGCCTAGCCCCTGCGCCCATTGTGTCGAGTCAGATAGTCGCCTGACACACCCGCACTGGATGAACAGCGCCCCCGCGCCGCCTCTCAAGGCCGGCGATCCTCGACCCGGGCTTGAGTCTTGCTCCAGTCGGTCAGCAAGCTGTAAGCCACGGCCAACAAGGTCGGCCCGATAAACAAACCGATGAACCCAAACGCAATCAGCCCGCCAAACACCCCGAGCAATACAATCACCAAGGGCAAATTGCCGCCCCGACTGATCAGGTAAGGCTTGAGCACGTTGTCGACCCCACTGATGATGAACATCCCCCAGCAGCCGAGGAACACCGCCATCCCGTAGTCACCCTTCCAGGCCAGCCAGGCCGTGGCCGGAATCCACACCAGCGGTGGCCCCATCGGAATCAGGCTCAGCAAGAACGTGACGATCCCCAGGACCAGCGCCCCGGGAACCCCGGCAATCAGGAACCCGATCAACGCCAGAACCGCCTGAGCCGCCGCCGTCCCGATGACCCCGTTCACCACGCGTTGCACCGTTCCCGCCACCAGTTCGATGTAATAGCCGGCTCGATCACCGATCAGCCGCTGCAGCAATCCGTGAACAAACGCCGCCAACCGCGGCCCGTCGCGGTAGAAAAAGAACACAAAGACAATGCTCAACGTCAGTTCGAGAATTCCGCCGCCAATCTGCGCACTGCGTGCCAGCAACCAGTTACCGACCTGCCCCAGATAGGGCTTGATCGCCAGCATCATCGCCGCGCCCTGCTGATCGATACTGTTCCAGATGCCCACCAGCCGCTCGCCCACCAAGGGAATACTGCCCAGCCAGCCCGGTGCTTCGGGCAGGCCATCGACCTGCACATCCTTGATGAACGCCGTGGCGTCGCGCACATGGTCCGCCAGGTTGAACCCCAGCCATACCAGCGGCGCCGCCACCAGCACCATCCAGCCCATGGTCAGCAGCGCCGCCGCCAGGGATTCGCGCCCGTTGAGCCAGCGGGTCAGCAAACGCATCAGCGGCCAGCTGGCGAAGGCCAGCACCGCGCCCCAGAACAACGCGGACCAGAACGGCGCCATCACCCATAAACTTGCGCCAAACAGCACCAGGAGCAGGATCTGCACCAACAGCCGATCGTTATTGATCATCCCAGTCTCGAAAAAAGTCAGTCAGCCAAAAAGTAGGTGAACGTGCGAGCACGTTCACCCGATACAGCTTATCGCAACAGTTCGAGGTGCAGGCCAGAGCCTTCGACATTGCCGGCTTCCAGTCTGGCCGTACGTACGCCCTGCCCGATCAGCGCCTGGCGCCAGGCTTCGGCCTTGGGCCCGGAAATACTGACCCGCAAGGTGGTGTCAAGATTCAATCCACGGGAGATCAAGCGCAGCCAGGTCTCGTCGGGATCGCCGGTCAGCTTGGGGAAATCGAGCTCACCGGTGCTCTTGAGCTCGCGCAGCAAGGTCGCGGATGTCGGCAGCACATTGCCCAGGGGTGCCGTGGCGTCGAACTGTTCGACGTGCAGATAGGCTTTGCGATTGCCGCGAGTGATGCTGTAGAGCGCCACCAGTGTGTTGTCCTGCGGCGCCGCCAGACGCAACAGCAGAAACGCTTGCTGGTCGTCGGCGCCATAGAGCTTGGCGTTGCCGAAGACATCATTGGCCCACAGGCTGCTTTCCCCGCAATCCCGGGCCTGGCACCAGAACAGCAACTCGGCATCCCGTTTCTGCAGGGATTCGCGGGCGGCCGTGAAGGCGTCGATGGACGAGTGCTCCGGTGGCAACTCGTAGGTGACCGAGGTCGCATTGCCACGGGCGCTGACCTGACCGTCGAAGCGCAGCTGGCCGCTGATCTTGCGGATCGCACCCAGCGGGTAGATCCGCTCCAGCTCGACGGCCGGGCGATAGTCGACGATCTGCGCATCGGTCATGCGCGGCACGATCGGCAGGTCCTGACTGCCCGGGACATCGGCGGCAAACGACAGGGGACTGAAACAGCACAGCGCCAGCAAACTGAATGAACGCATGGTCGGGCTCATCGGATCAGCATGGCCTGGGCACCTTTGACGACGCTGGCATCGTCGATGCGTTCGGGCACCAGCAGGCCTCGCTGTACTGCCGGGCGCGCCTCCATGGTCGCCATCCAGCGTTGCAAGGCGGACAAACCCTCCACCTCGACACCGGACCACTCGTGGCCACGCACCCATGGAAAGGTCGCAATATCGGCAATGCTGTACTCGCCCGCCAGAAACTCTACCGCTTGCAGGCGCGTGTCGAGCACTTCATAGAGACGACGGGTTTCGTGCTGGTAACGGTCGATGGCCCCCTGCAGTTTCTCAGGGAAATAGCGGAAAAACACGTTGGCCTGCCCCTGCATCGGGCCGATTCCGCCCATCTGGAACATCAGCCACTGCAGCACCACCGAACGCCCTTTCGGGTCCGTGGGCAGCAGCTTGCCGCTCAGTTCAGCGAGATAAACCAGGATGGCGCCGGATTCGAACACGGCAAAATCGCCGTTGGCGCGGTCGACAATCGCCGGAATCCGGCCATTGGGATTGATCTTGAGGAAGTCCTCGGATTTCTGTTCCTTCTTGTCGAAACTCAAGGCGTGCACCGTGTAGGGCAGGCCGAGTTCCTCGAGCACGATAGAGACCTTGTGGCCATTCGGGGTCGCAGCGGTGTAGAGATCTATCATGGTTGTCTCCCATTTCAACCCGCCCAGCCTCGACAGTTGCCCGGCGCAAGTCAAGGAACGGCGAAGAACCGATTGAAACAGTCTGCGACAAGGTCGGCACCGGTTGCGTCATTCAGGTGCAAATGATGGCCGCCAGGCAGCTGTTCTCGGCTGAAGGGTAGACGTTCCAGCAACTCGGGATGTTTGGCGAGCATGCCATCGGCTGCGACCACCAGTTTTGCAGGACAACCGACCCGCTGGACGAAGGCCATCGCCTGTTCGTTGGTCAGACGCAGCGGCGATGGCAAGGTAAGACGGTTATCGGTGCGCCAGGTGTAACCGCCCGGTACCGGCATCAGGCCCCGTTGCGCCAGCAACTCGGCGGCTTCACGACTGACCGCCACCAGACCTTTCATGCGCGCTTCAATGGCGCGGTCGAGGGTGTGGTAGACCGGTTTGCGTTTGTCCCTTAGACCCAGCTGTGCTTGCAGCGCCATGCCCATGCGCTCGGCAGCATTTTCGCCTTTGTCTGTAGGAGGAATGATGCCGTCGATCAACGCCAGATGGGTCACCCGCTCCGGCAATGACCCGGCCAGCACCAGAGAAACGATCGCCCCCAACGAGTGCCCCAGTAACCCGAAGCGTTTCCAGCCCAGTTGTTCGGCCACTTGCAGCACGTCATGGGCGTAATCCCAGAGCGCGTAACCGGCGCCCGCAGGCCGATGCCCGGAGTGGCCATGACCGGCCATGTCCAGCGCGACGATGCGCAGCCCCTCGAGCTTCGGTGCCAGCCGGGCAAAGCTGTTGGCGTTATCCAGCCAGCCGTGCAAGGCGATTACCGGGACACCGTCTTCCGGGCCGAACAGATGCGCCGCCAATTCGATATGCGGCAGGCTCAGGCGAACTTCTTCGACGGCAGGGCTCATGCGCAATCCTGCTGGCGGCGACCTTCCCAGCGGCTGAACAGATTCTTCAGCAGCACGGCTGTATCCTGGGGACGTTCCAGGGGAAACATGTGGCCGCCGGGCAGGGTCAGTGACTCGCCCAGCGGCATGCGCCCGACAGAGCTGGCGTGATGACGCATCACCACCCGACTCTTGTGTCCGCGAACCACCGCCAATGGCACTTTCAGCTGCCGTGTCCGGCCCGGGCTGGTGTGGGGGACGCCGCGGTAGATGCTGATTTCCGTGGCCGGGTCGAAGCGCAGGCGCAGCGTGTCGCCGACCTTTTGCAGACCGTGTTGCAGATAAGCATCGAAACATTCCGGGTCGAAGCTGCGAAACAGGGTTTTACCGGCAAAATACACGCGCGCAGCGTCCAGGTCGGCAAACTCTTCGCGACGGCCCAGGGTGCGACCGGCCGGGGTCAGGCGGTCGATGAAACCAAAGCGCTTGGCGGCGCGGATGACCCATTGATCGGTACGGGTCAGCACCGGCGAATCGAGCATCACCACCCCGCGATACAGCTCGGGGCAACGCAGGGCCGCATGCAAATGCAATACACCGCCGAAGGAATGCCCGACACCCCACACCGGTTCCGGTTGCTGCCTGAGGTGATGAATCAACTCGTCGACCAGGTTGTGCCAATTGTCGTCCGCCGGGAAACGCGGGTCGTGGGCGTGCTGCTCCAGATGCGTCACCTGATACTCGGGCGCCAGCGCCGCGAACAATTTGCCGTAGGTTCCCGAAGGAAAGCCATTGGCGTGGGCGAAAAAAATCTGTTGCGACATACCGGCAAATCCATGAGCGAGGACAGGCGTTGATTGTCCGTAAGACCAGGCCCTACAGCAATGACCATAACTGTCAGCAATGGTGGTAGGAAAAGTCGCCAATATCAAAAGATCGCAGGTGCGCGGTGTAGGAACTACCGCAGGCTGCGATCTTTCGATCAACCAACCCCCCAATCAACGCGCCGGCGGATTCTCACCCAATGGCACCACCGCCATGGTCAACCGAGACACACAACTGGCCTTGCCTTCATCGCTGGTCAGCCGAATGTCCCAGACATGGGTCGTACGTCCAATGTGAATCGCCTTGGCTACCGCTGTCACTCGCCCCGTGCGCAAGCCACGCAAATGGTTGGCGTTGATTTCCAGGCCCACGCAATAAAACTTGCTGGTATCGATGCACAGGTAACTGGCCATGGAACCGACGGATTCGGCCAGTACCACCGAGGCGCCGCCGTGCAGCAGGCCGTAGGGCTGGTGAGTGCGGTGGTCGATGACCATGCTGGCGGTCAGGGACACTTCATCGAAGTCTTCGAAGCGGATATCCAGCACTTCGCCGATGGTGTTTTTCTGGATCGCGTTCAACTGATCGATGTTGGGAGTGGTACGCCACAAACTCATTGCTGACATCCTTTGTTGGTTTTTATTCGTCACCGAGCCTGCCACAGCACCGTCTCGCTGCGCTTGCAGCGCCGCCGACCCTATCCTGTGGGAGCGTGGCTTGCCCGCGATGGCAGTCAACGCGGTTTACCCTGACACCGCGGTGTCTGCATCGCGGGCAAGCCACGCTCCCACAGGGGCCGTTTCATTCAGCCAGGGTGCTTGATGCCATTGAGCTTCATCGCCCCCGCCAGCGGCCCTTCGCCTTCAAGCTCGGCAAGGCCGGCTGTGGGGACCGCTTCCGGGTCCTGCACATGGCCATTCTGAAGGTAGCCCAGCAGGTTGCCCACCAGCGGGTTATGACTGACCAGCAGCGCATGATCGACCGACACCAACTGTTCCGCCACCGCTTGCGGGCGGTTGTCGGGTGTCAGCCATTCGACGGTGCGGATCTCCGGTTGAAAGCCCAGCGCTTCACGCACCAGCAAGGCGGTTTCCTGCGCTCGCAGGAAAGGGCTGGCATAGATCGCGGTAATCGGCTGGCCGATCAACTCGGCGGCGGTGCGCAGCACTTCTTCACGACCGTGTGCGGTCAGCGCCCGCTCGGAATCGGGACGCTTGCCGTGTGGCTCGGCTTCACCATGACGCAATACCCAGAGTTTCATAGTTTCGGTTCCTCATCTCGAGCCGGATGCGGCGCTGGCGCCACAACGTGTGGCGCTTCACCTTCCGGGGTACGCGGCGTCGGCCAGTCGGCGAACGGCCAAGGCTTCTGGTCGCTGTGAAAACTGCCGAAACGACCAATCTGCGCCAGGAACTGGCTCAGGCTGTCGCCGAAGTTCATCAGGCTGGCGCTCGGGGCACCATAGATCAAACGATAGATCAGTTGCACCAGCACTACCGCGCCGAGGATGAATTGCGCCACTTGCCAGACCAGCAAGAAGACGATCATCCACAGCACGCGCAGCAGGATGGATTCGTACCTGGCTTCTACTTTCGGATCATTCATGTCTCGCTCCCTGCCCCTGTCAATTGAGTGCTCAGTTGAAACCACTGGTGGAAATAAAGTCGACGTCGGTTTTCGGCTCGGCACGCATCAATAGACCAATCACCTGCTCCAGCGTGCGCCCTTCGAACAGGATGGCATGGAGCCCGGCGACCAGCGGCATATACACGCCAACTTCCTGGGCCTTGGCCTTGAGCACTTTCAGGGTGTTGACGCCTTCGGCCACCTCGCCTAAACGCGTCACCGCTTCTTCCAGGCTCAACCCCTGGCCGAGGGCGAACCCGACCTGGTAGTTACGGCTTTTCGGCGACGAACAGGTGACGATCAAATCGCCCACGCCCGCCAGCCCGAGGAACGTCATGGGGTTGGCGCCCTGATTCACCGCGAAGCGAGTCATTTCCGCCAGCGCCCGGGTGATCAGCATGCTCTTGGTGTTTTCGCCCATGCCCAGCGCCACCGCCATGCCGGCGATGATCGCGTAGACGTTTTTCAGCGCCCCCCCCAACTCCACGCCGAAGCGGTCGGCGCTGGCATAGACGCGAAAGGTGCGACCGTGCAGCGCGGCCTGGACCTGCTGGCAGAGGTCTTCATCTTCGCTGGCCACCACCGTGGCGGTCAGCGCGTGTTCGGCGATTTCACGGGCCAGGTTCGGCCCCGACAGTACGCCGATACGCGCTTGCGGGGCGATCTCTTCGAGGATCTCGCTCATCAGCTTGAAGGTGTGGGCTTCGATGCCTTTGGTCAGGCTCACCAGCAACTTGCCGCGCAAACGTTCGGCATGCGGCGCCAGCACCGAGCGCAGTGCGCTGGACGGCAGCGCAACGAAGCTCAGGTCGCAGGCTTCCAGAGTGGCTTGCAGGTCGGTGACTGCTTCCACGGCCGGCAGAATCTTGATGCCTTTGAGGTAGCGCGGGTTTTCCCGATTGACCCGGATGGCCTCGGCTTGCTCGGGGTCACGCATCCACAGCCGAACCTGATGCCCGTTCTCGGCCAGCAGATTAGCCACGGCGGTACCAAAACTTCCGCCTCCCAGGACCGCAATTGGGCGCTGTTCAGTCATATGCAATCCGTTAATCCATACCAGTGGCGATGTCGGCATTATACGGAGCAGCCCAGTGGCGGCCAGCCCCTGGATCAATTACCGGCACTTGTACGAAGAAGAGCAATAAATCCGCGGAAAATGCGCTCATCGTGACTGGAAAAGTCGACCAGCTCGGTTAACATGCGCGCCAATTGTTCGCTACCAAGGATGTGTCGTGTCGTTTGGCTCTGCATCGCCCCGCTCGCCGCTCGCTCTGGCGCCGATTTTCAGCCCGGCGATGCGCCGTTGGTCGCGAAAGACGCCAACCCTTGGCCACCTGCTGGCCGGGCTGTGCCTGGTGGTTAGCGGCCTGCTGTGCAGCCTGCCGACACGGGCCGCCGACATTTTGTTGACCGCTGCCGAAGACAGCCCCGGCATGCAATCCTTCACGCAGGCCCTGAGTGAGCTGCGCCCTGCCGACAGCGTGCGCTTCCAGCCACTGCCCGCTCTGCCGGCACCGGGCAAACTGCCTGCCACTACCCGTTTGATCCTGCTTGACCTGCCGAGCCTCGACTGGCGCCTGCAAGATGCCCAAGGCCCGGCGACATTGGTATTGCGCATCAGTCGCCTGCAAGCGCGCCAACGGCTGGGTGCCAACCAGCCCCCACACTTGAGCCTGCTGTGGAGCGATCCGCCGCTGGCTCGGCAGTTGCGCCTGACCGGTATTCTTCTGCCCCAGGCCCGACGAATCGGCGTGCTCTACGACAGTCACAGTGAGTTTCTGTTGAACGAACTGCGCCAGGCCGCCTTGCCGCTCGGCCTGCAAATCGTCACCGCGCGCTGGGACAACACCAGCGACAGCGGCCCGCTGCAGTCGTTGCTGAACAACAGCGACGTGCTGCTGGGGCTCGACGATCCCGATCTGTTCAACCCGAAAACCGCGAAAAACCTGTTGCTCAGCAGCTACTCACGGCAACGGGCGCTGATCGGCCCCAATGCCGGTTTCGTCAAGGCCGGGAGCCTGGCCAGTACCTACAGCGATCAAGGCGACTGGCTGGCGATTCTGGACACATTGCTCGACCAGCCACCGGCCAACTGGCCGCGCGCGCACTACCCGCAGCGCTTCCAGGTCTTGAGCAATCCACAAGTGGCTCGTTCCTTGGGTATTGAACAGATCGATCAAGCCTCTGTGGCCGCACAGTTGGGCGCAGGAGAAAGCCACCCATGACTTTCCATCGTCGCTGGGACATCAACACCCGCACGCAAATCATCAGCCTCGGCCCTGCCCTGTTGCTGACCTTGCTGTTGATCAGCTTCTTCACCTTCGTGCGAATCCAGGACCTGCGCCAGGAACTCAACCACACCGGTCAGTTGATTGCCAACCAACTGGCGCCGGCCACCGAATACGGGGTGATTTCGGGCAACAACGAGGTGCTCGACAGTTTGCTCAAGGCCACGCTGGCCACGCCCAATGTGCGATTCCTGGAGGTTCAGGACAGCGCCGACCGGATTCTGGTGTACGTCGAACAACCGTCGGAAACCCACACCCGCTCGCATCAGGTCGAAGTCTTCCAGGCACCGGTGCGGCTGCAACGCATCCCGTTGCACAATGATTTTTTCCAGGGCAGCAAAGTCGCCGGCACCGCCTCTGCCGAGGATTATCTGGGGCGGGTCATTGTCGGCCTGTCCAACGATGCCTTCAGCCAGCGCCAGCAGGAGATCCTGTTCAAGGCCGGGATTCTTGCGTTGTTCGCCCTGCTGTTTACCTTTCTGATCGCCCGGCGCCTGGCCGGGAGCCTGTCGCAGCCGATCCGCGACATCGGCACTGCGGTCAAGGCGATTCAGGACGGCGACTACAACACCCCGCTGCCCATCGTCGACGACACCGAACTCGGGGCGCTGTCGCAGCACATCAACAACCTTGCCAGCGGACTCGAACAAGCCAGCCGCGAACAGCACCAGGCGATGGCGCAGTTGATCCAGACTCGCGAAGAGGCGGAAAAGGCCAACAACGCCAAATCCGATTTCCTCGCGATGATGAGCCATGAACTGCGCACCCCGATGAATGGCGTACTGGGCATGCTGCAACTGCTGGAAACCACCGAGATGACCGAGGAACAGCTCGAATACGCGGCGCTGGCGTCGGAGTCCACCGAACACCTGCTCAAGGTCATCAACGACATTCTCGATTTCTCGCGCATCGAGCGCTCGGAACTGGAGCTGGAACACATTCCGTTCAACCTCGCGGACCTGATCGGCAGTTGCGCCCAGGCGTTTTCCCACAGCGCAGCGCAACGCGGGCTGGACCTGGCGCTGTTGACGCCCGATAACATGTGCGCGCTGCAGGTGCAGGGCGACCCGACGCGGATCCGGCAGATCCTGGTCAACCTGGTCGGCAATGCACTGAAGTTCACCGAGCAAGGTCGCATCACCATCGAGCCGCAATGGCAATCGCTGGATCACGAACTCCTCTGGTTTACCTGCACGGTACGAGACAGCGGGATCGGTATTTCCAGCCAACACCTGGAATCGATGTTCAATGCCTTCCAGCAGGCCGACAGTTCCATTTCAAGGCGCTATGGCGGCACCGGACTGGGCCTCCCCATCGCCCGCACCCTGGCTGAGCGGATGGGCGGCACCTTGCGTGCCCATAGCGAAGAAGGTCGCGGTTCGGTGTTCACCCTGGAAATCCCGCTGGCCCTCTATAAACAGACGCTGCCGATACTGACGCCACGCACGCCAACGGGCTCCGGTGATGGCGAGGGGCGCAATGTGCTGCTGGTGGAGGACAATCCGGTCAACCAGACCGTCATCGAGGCGATGTTGCGCAGCCTGGGCTTTACTGTCAGCGTCGCGACCGATGGCGCGCAAGCGGTGCGCAGCGCCGAGAGTCTGATTTTCGAAGCGATCCTGATGGATTGTCGATTGCCGATTATCGATGGCTATGAGGCGACCCGACAGATTCGCCAATTGCCCGGCTGCGCGGGCTTGCCCATCATAGCCCTGACCGCCAATGCCTTGCAGGGCGACCGGGAAGCCTGTTTATCGGCGGGAATGAACGATTACCTGGCCAAGCCCTTCAAACGTACTGATCTGCAGCAGATTCTGCAGCGATGGGTGCAGTAGTGCAGGCCTTTCGGCTATCTGCGACTGGCGTGAAAGGCGAAAGTGCGGCAGTCTTAGGCACCCGAACAGGCCCGAAAAGGGGCTTGAATAATAATTTCAGTGCACAAGTGTACATTCGTGTCCTTGGTGCTGTGACTTTCACCACAACGCAATAGTCTATGAGTAGGCTGCTGGCTCGAGGCATGAATGCTTCGACCGGCCGGGAAGATTTGCCCCACCTGCCGCACGGGACTATTGAGGAGCTCGCATGACCAAACAAAACGCCTTTACCCGGGAAGACCTGCTGCGCTGCAGTCGCGGTGAGCTGTTCGGCCCAGGTAACGCGCAACTGCCCGCCCCGAACATGCTGATGGTCGATCGCATCACCCTGATCAGCGAAGAAGGCGGCAAGTACGGCAAAGGTGAATTGGTCGCCGAGCTGGATATCACTCCGGATCTGTGGTTTTTCGCCTGTCACTTCGAAGGCGACCCGGTGATGCCAGGCTGCCTGGGCCTCGACGCCATGTGGCAATTGGTCGGTTTCTTCCTGGGCTGGCAAGGTCTGCCGGGCCGCGGCCGCGCCCTGGGTTCGGGCGAAGTGAAGTTCTTTGGTCAGGTTCTGCCGACCGCGAAGAAAGTAACCTATAACATTCATATTAAGCGCGTCCTCAAAGGCAAGCTGAACCTGGCCATCGCCGATGGTTCGGTGACTGTCGACGGTCGCGAGATCTATACCGCCGAAGGCCTTCGGGTCGGCGTTTTCACCTCCACTGACAACTTCTAAGGGTTATCCGCATGCGCCGCGTCGTTATCACTGGTCTGGGCATCGTTTCGTGCCTGGGCAATGACAAAGAGACCGTCTCCGCTAACCTGCGTGCAAGCCGCCCTGGCATCCGGTTCAACCCGGAATATGCTGAAATGGGTCTGCGTAGCCAGGTTTCCGGCTCCATTGACCTTCCCCTCGAAGAGCTGATTGACCGCAAGATCTTTCGCTTCGTCGGCCACGCGGCGGCATACGCCTACCTGGCCATGAAAGACGCCATCGCCGACTCCGGTCTGAGCGACGAGCAAGTCTCGAACCCGCGTACTGGCCTGATCGCCGGTTCCGGTGGTGCCTCCACGCTGAACCAGATGGAAGCGCTGGACATCCTGCGCGAGAAAGGCGTCAAGCGCGTCGGCCCTTACCGCGTCACGCGGACCATGAGCAGCACCGTTTCCGCCTGCCTGGCCACGCCGTTCAAGATCAAGGGCCTGAACTACTCCATCGCTTCTGCCTGTGCCACCAGTGCTCACTGCATCGGTACGGCCATGGAACAGATCCAGATGGGCAAGCAGGACATCGTATTCGCCGGCGGCGGGGAAGAGGAACACTGGAGCCAATCGTTCCTGTTCGACGCCATGGGCGCCCTGTCCAGCCAGTACAACGAAACTCCGGAAAAAGCTTCCCGCGCCTACGACAACAAGCGTGACGGTTTCGTCATCGCCGGCGGTGGCGGCATGGTCGTGGTCGAAGAGCTGGAACACGCTCTGGCTCGCGGCGCGAAGATCTACGCCGAAATCGTTGGCTACGGTGCGACCTCCGACGGCTACGACATGGTCGCTCCAAGCGGCGAAGGCGCCATCCGCTGCATGCAGATGGCCATGTCCACCGTTGACGCTCCAATCGACTACCTGAACACCCACGGCACCTCGACTCCGGTCGGTGATGTCATGGAGATGAAGGGTGTGCGTGAAGTGTTCGGCGACAAGGCTCCGGCCATCAGCTCCACCAAGAGCCTGTCGGGTCACTCCCTGGGCGCCGCCGGCGTTCACGAAGCGATCTACTGCATGCTGATGATGGAAGGCAACTTCATGGCCGGTTCGGCCAACATCGACGAACTGGACCCGGAAGTGGCTGACATGCCGATCCTGACCAAGACTCGCGAAGACGCCACCATCAACACCGTGATGAGCAACAGCTTCGGTTTCGGTGGCACCAATGCCACGCTGGTACTGAAGCGCTGGTCGGGTAAGTAATACCCCCCGCCGCTCTGCTGCACATAAAAACGCCCCGACTGGTTCGGGGCGTTTTTGTGTGCCTTTGATTTTGCATTTGCTTTTGTAGGAGCCAGGCTTTGCCCGGCGAGC